>DASVST010000108.1:0-12621 GCA_036387965.1 Segetibacter sp.
GTGAAAAAGCTCATGAAGCCAAGATTGGCACCATGCTTCTCTTTAAACTTGTCTTTGTATTGAGTTCTTAAAGCCATTATACGGCTCATATCCACTTCATTGAAAGTGGTGAGCATAGCGGTTGTATTCTTTGCCTCAACAAGTCGGCGGCTGACAGTCTTTCTGAGGTTACTCATCTTCTCTCTTCTCTCCTCACGACCAAATAATGCTTTCCCTGGTACTCGTCCGGGATTTGCTAAAGCGCTTAATACATCATCCTTCATTATCTTACCCTGCGCCCCGCTTGGGGTAATGCTTTTAGGATCGATCTTATTATCTGCTATTATTGCTGCAGCAACTGGCGTTGCTTTTACATCGTTTTGCGTAGAAGTTACCGGAGCAGAATCCGCAGCAGGTGTCGGTTGCACTTGTTGTGGGGCTGCTTCTTCTTTTTTGGGTTCTGGTTGAGACGGTTGAGGTGCAGCACCGGCCGGTTTTTCAGCAGTTTCATCGATGCTTGCAAGTACATCTCCTATCTTTAAAGTATCACCTTCAGCGCCATTTGTTTTTAATATGCCAGCTTTCTCAGCATTCACTTCAAAAGTCGCTTTCTCGCTTTCAAGCTCAGCAATCACTTCATCACGTTCAACATAGTCGCCATCTTTCTTTGTCCATTTTATCAATGTTACTTCGGTTATTGATTCACCAACGGTAGGAACTTTAATCTCAATCATTCGACTTAATTTATTCTGCTAATAAAAACAAATGTATGTGTATCAGGCTCAATTTTCAACTTATATGCTAAATGCAGTAGATATTATTTCTGACTGCTCCTGTGCATGAACTTTGGAAAAACCCGTAGCTGTTGCAGCACTCGGTTGCCTGCTTATAACACCATAATTTATGGTCTTCAAATTCATTTGAAGGAAACTTGCAGCACCCATATTTAATGGTTCTTCCTGTACCCAAAACCATGTTGCTTTATTATACTTTCTATACAAAGCTTCTAATTGCAAAACAGGTAAAGGATACAATTGTTCAACTCTAACTAAAGCAACATCTTTTATATTTTCCTTTTGCTGTTTTTCGGCAAGATCAAAATAAATTTTGCCGCTGCAGAATAGTACCTTTTTAACTGCATCAGCATTATCTACAAAAACATCGTCTATAACTTCTTTGAATTTTCCGGAAGTAAATTCCTCCATTTTACTATAACTGCCGGGGTGGCGCAGGTTAGCCTTCGGACTAAAGTTAACCATAGGTTTTCTAAAAGGCCAGGCGAGTTGCCGGCGTAGTGCATGGAAGAAATTTGCTGAAGTTGTGTTGTTTGTAATAACCATATTCAACTCAGCACACATTTGCAAAAACCTTTCTATCCGTGCACTGCTATGTTCTGGTCCCTGGCCTTCATAACCGTGCGGTAACAACATTACCAAACCGCTCATTTGCCTCCACTTGGTTTCTGCACTTGTTATAAACTGATCGATCATTGTTTGTGCGCCGTTGAAAAAGTCGCCAAACTGCGCTTCCCATAAAACCAGCGTATTGGGTGTTGCAATGGAATATCCATACTCAAATCCTAAAACACCAAACTCACTTAACAACGAATTATAAATGCGAAACTTTCCTTTTGCACCATTGAGCCTGCTTAAACGGTTGTAACTTTCATCTGTGTTTTCATCTCTAAGTACAGCATGCCTGTGAGAAAAAGTTCCTCTTCGTACATCCTGTCCACTCATTCTTACATCGTTGCCATCTAATAACAAACTTCCGTATGCCATTAACTCTGCAGTTGCCCAATCAACAAGTTTTTCTGTTTCAAACAATTTTATTTTGTCCTGGAAAAGCTTATCCACTTTACGTAAAGGCTTAAAGCCTTCGGGCAGGCTCATCAGACTATTGAAAACTTTATTGAAATGCTCTTCTGAGATTGCGGTTACAGGTGATTGCTCGAAATCTTTGTCATTTGCTCTTCTCAGATCTCTCCACCACAATTCTGGTTTTTGGTAATTGTATGGTAAAGGATGTTGTTTGATTTCATCAAGTCTCTCCTGCAAATCAGCCCAAAACTTTTTCTCCATTTCAGTTGCTAATTGCGCATCGATTGATCCATTTGCAATTAGCTGCTGACTATAAATTTCGCGGGGATTAGCATGCTTGTCAATGAGAGAATACAATTGTGGTTGCGTGTATTGTGGATCGTCTCCTTCGTTATGTCCGTGCTTGCGGTAACATACCATATCAATGAATACATCGCTATTAAACTCCTGCCTGTAACGGGTTGCTATTTCAACACATTTTACAACAGCTTCCGGGTCGTCTCCATTAACATGTAATACAGGTGCCTGAACCATTGCAGCAACTGATGTACAATAATCAGAGGTTCTTGCATCATCAAAATCGGTTGTAAAACCAATTTGATTATTGATAACAAAATGAATTGTGCCGCCTGTATAATAACCCTTTAAGCCACTCATCTGCAGAAGCTCGTATACAATTCCTTGTCCTGCAACTGACGCGTCGCCGTGTATTAAGATAGGTAGTATTTTATCGTAGTCGCTTTCGTAAATCACATCAGCCTTACTTCTTGCAAAACCAACAACCACGGGGTTAACAGCCTCAAGATGCGATGGGTTCGGACAAAGCTGAAGGTTAACTTTTTTTCCATCAGCAGTTGTATGCTCCGCCCTGAACCCTAGATGGTATTTTACGTCGCCGCTTCCCATAGTTGTATCCGGAACAGCAGTTCCTTCAAACTCACTGAATATCTGCTCGTACGTTTTACCTAAAATATTTGCAAGTACATTTAATCTTCCCCTATGTGCCATCCCAATTACAACCTCCCGCACGCCTAATTGAGCAGCGGTATTAATGATAGAATCTAAAGCGGCAATAGTAGTCTCGCCACCTTCCAGTGAAAATCTTTTTTGACCAATATATTTTGTGTGAAGAAACTTTTCGAAAATTACGCCCTGGTTCAGCTTTTCAAGAATATGCTTTTTGTGTTCTACACTTAAAGGTTGATGGAATTTAGTTTCAACCTCATTTGCAAGCCACTCAATGCGGTTCTGCGAGTTTAATGCTGAATATTCAACACCAACATTCGAGGTGTAGCATTTTTGTAAATGAGCAATTATGTCAGATAGTTTTGCACTACCTATTCCTATGTATTTGCCGGCTGTGAATGAAGAATTCAAATCTGACTCCTCTAAACCAAAATATTTAAGATCGAGATTAGCTCTGCGATCCTTTCTTTCACGGATCGGGTTGGTCTTAGCCACTAAATGTCCCTTTTTACGGTAAGACTGTATTAATTGATAGACGCCAAGCTCTTTATTTAATTGAACTGCATCAACAGAAGCATTTTCTGCAGCAGGCGCTTTTCCATTTCCGTTTGCCGAAACATGTGAAACAGCAAAATCAAATCCCTCAAAAAATTTCCTGATATCCTGATCAACACTTTCTGGATTTGCAACAAAATCGTTGTACAGGTTTTCTATATATGATGGGTGAGAATTGGTTATGTATGAAAAATCTTTCATTTATTGGGGTTTGTGCCTGAAATTTGAGTGCAAATATCGGTCATTGATGCCATAATTTTAATGGTAATTAATGACTCTCCGACTGTGTCACCTGCGCTTATAGCCGAATAGATATTTTACAAAATCTTTTAAGTTGCGACACTTTTGTTTGTTGTTTTTTATTACCTTTGCCGCCTTAAAATAAAATTATGGCAAACCATAAAGCTACCAAAAAGGATGTGCGCCAGGCAGCAAAGCGCAGAGATCGTAATCGTTACTACGGAAAAACTACCCGTAATGCAATACGTGATTTGAAGGTTGTAACCGACAAAACTGCTTTTGATGAGAAATTACCTGATGTAGCTTCAATGATCGACAAATTAGCTAAACGTGGCATTATTCATAAGAATAAGGCAGCGAATTTAAAAAGTAAGTTAGCAAGGAGAACTGCTACTCTATCTGCTGCAACAGCCTAAACCGTTAGTAACTTTATAAAATATTATCCCGCTTTATGCGGGATTTTTTTGTGTTTGGAAATGAATGGTAAACCTGTTGATATTTTCTTCAACAGCTTCGTATCTAACCTCGCCTTTATGTAAGGAAATAATCCTTTCAACAATAGATAAACCAAGACCTGTACCTTTTATGTTTATCGAATTCTCAGCTCTGAAGAATGGAATAAACAGGTTTGCTCTTTCCTCTTTTTTAATTTGCTTGCCTTTATTTTCAAAATCGATTGTTATACCTGTTTCGTCAGCAGAAATAAAAATGGATACGTGGCAATCATCTGAATACAAACAGGCATTTTTGATGAGGTTACGAAATGCTGAAATTATCAATGAATTATTCCCTCTTATGGTAAGGTAGCTGCTATCTTCAGGAAAGGTTCTAAAGTCTAAACTTACTTCAGCTTGCTTTTGTTGAAATTTAAAGATTTCTATTGTTTCATATAAAATTTCGTCCACCCTTAATGGCACCCAATCAGAATAGAAAGCCAGTGATTCGAATTGTGATAATAGCAGTAAAGAGTTTGTAAGGTCTATCAGATCCTGCTGGTCTTCGGCGAGTGACTTCAATATCTTTTTAGACTCTTCGGGAGTAAGCTCTTTGTTTAAAGCAGATTCTGTTTGAGCCAACATGCTTGCAAGTGGCGTTCGTAATTCATGCGAAGCATGATGCACAAAGTTTTTACGCATTTCAAACCCTTGTTGCAAACGGTTCAACATGGCATTGAATGTTTCTGCTGTTTTACTTAATTCATCATTACTTTTTCTTACTGTTACTCTTTCTTTAAGATTCGATTCTGATATACGCTGCATTTGCTCATTCAATTCACCAAGTGGTTTTATTACCTGGCTAACGTATAAAAAAGCAAACAATCCCGAAAGAAGTAAAGCGCCTAACACGGTGAAGAAAAGAATGTATTGCAGGTTTTGAATTTTTCTTCTGCCAAACTGATCGTATGCGGAAGCAAGAATATAAAAGTCTGAATTTCCATTATTGATTTTAATACCTAAGCCGTCGCGGTCGCCTTTTGTAAACGATTTTTCGCCGTTGCTTTTTATTCCTTCGAGCAATTCCCTATCCGTAAGTGGCTTTGTTGTTTGTGGATGAACATAGACAACCTTTAAGTTTGAATCGTATATAATTACCTCTTCATCAAAAAGAGTACTGCTCGTTCGTAAATCTAGTTGATGGATATCTGAACCAGGTGCGGTGTTCTTGAACGCGTCTTCAAACCGCTCAACAGACTCCTTTCTTATTCTGTTATTAAATTCTTCTTTCCTGAAATTCTCATACAAAAGATAAATAGCAATAACAGATGCCATTTGTATAATGAAAACGAATAGTGTAAAAAGAAAAGCAAACCGGAATTTTAAGTTCATGCTTGAACCTCTTTTAAAAAGTAACCGAAGCCTGGCTTGGTGTGCAAAAGTTTTACTTCAAAAGGCTTGTCAATCTTGCTTCTTAAGAAACTAATATATACCTCAATGGTATTTGTACCGGTGTCGAAATTCAGATTCCAGACCTTTTCTAAAATTTCTTCCTTAGAAATAACTTTACCCTTAGACTTTGCGAGAAGTACAAGCAAAGCAAACTCTTTAGCTGTAAGATTTATATTTTTACCGCCGCGAACAACAGATTTATCAAGTAAGTCAATTTGCAAGTCAGCGACAGTTATTTTATCGCTGCCATCACTGCCTGCATCTGCTCTTTTAAGAAAAACTTTGATCCTCGCAAAAAGCTCGTTGAAGTGAAAAGGCTTAACGATATAATCATCTGCTCCAAAGCCAAAAGCATCCATTTTATCCTGAATTTCACCTAAAGCCGTAAGCATAATAATAGGCACATCTTTTTTCAACTGCCTGAACTCCTTACATAATGCCAATCCATTTTTATATGGAAGATTAATGTCCAGCAGAACAAGTGAGTAGTTGTGTTGGTCGAATAATTTTTCGGCTACAAGTCCATCATAAGCAACATCAGTCTGATACCCCTTTTGCGTAAGTTCCTCCTGTATGATGTGACTTAGTTTAGGCTCATCTTCGGCCAATAAAATTCTGTGCTTAATTTCCATTACTTTTAAAATTATTATTCAGAGAAAAATGAAAAAAGGAATAACAGTATCACTCAGTTTGCTTTTCAGCTCAATATTATTCTCCCAAAACTTTATTACTCCTTTCGAAAAGTCATCAGGCAAAGAAACAGCAACTTATTTTGAAGCTATTCAATACTATAAAAATCTAGATAATAAATATAGTGATATCATCATAAAAACCTTCGATTCTACTGATGCAGGTTATCCATTGCATCTTGTTTTGTTTTCTACTGATAAAACATTTGATCCAAAAAGATGGTACGAGCAGGGTAAAATAGTAGTGCTCATCAATAATGGAATACACCCCGGTGAACCTGATGGTATTGATGCAAGCATGATGTTGCTTCGGGATCTTGCAAGAGGCAAGATAAAAGCTCCAACGAATGTTGTTTTAGGATTTATACCTGTTTACAACATAGGCGGTTCTTTAAATAGAAATAGCTTTTCAAGAGTTAACCAGGATGGGCCGGTTAGTTATGGCTTCAGAGGTAATGCACAAAATCTCGATCTAAATAGAGACTTCACTAAAAACGATTCAAAAAATGCAAAGGCTTTTGCCCGGGTATTTCATTATCTAAATCCTGATATCTTAATAGACAATCACGTGAGCGACGGTGCAGATTACCAACACACAATGACTATGCTTACCTCCCAACATAACAAACTTGGTGGAGCAATAGGTAAATTCTTACACGACGAATTCGAACCCGCTTTGTATAAAAGCATGGAACAAAAACAATGGCCAATGTGCCCTTACGTTAACTTTGAAGAAGCCTCACCTGAAAAAGGATGGCTTGCGTTTTACGATCCACCGAGGTATAGCAGTGGTTATGCTGCCTTATTTCAAACAATAGGCTTTGTACCCGAAACGCATATGCTTAAACCTTTTGATGAAAGGGTTAAAGCGACTTATGCCTTTATGCAGACGGTGATTGAAGAAGCATCGAAAAAAGCTGCTTTATTAAAGATGAGCAGGAAGGCATCTATTGATGCAGTTAATAAACAAACGAGCTTCCCATTGAGCTGGAAAGTTGATTCAACTAAAACAGAAAGCATACACTTTAAAGGATATGCATCAGGAACAAAAAAGAGTGACGTTACGGGAATGCCGCGTATGTTTTATGATCGTAGCAAGCCATACGAAAAAGATATCAAGTTCTTCAACACTTTCAATGGAGAAAAGATAATCACTGCACCTAAAGCTTACATCATTCCGCAGGGTTGGCATGCAGTCATCGATATTCTAAGGCTTAATAATGTAGTGATGCAGTGGCTATCTGAAGATACAAGTATAGCTGTTGAAGCATACCGGATTGAAGACTACAAAAGTGCTGCAAGACCTTACGAAAAGCATCATAGAAATACTGAGGTTGTTACCAGTAAGAACATGCAAAGCATCAGGTTTCTAAAAGGTGATTATGTAATCAATCTTAACCAGAGGGCAAATCGTTATTTAGTTGAAATGCTTGAGCCAACAGGAGATGACAGTTTCTTTTCCTGGAATTTTTTTGATGCAATTCTTCAGCAAAAAGAAGGGTATAGTGATTACCGCTGGGAAGATGTTGCAGCTGAATATTTAGCTTCACACCCGGAATTACGTAAACAACTTGAAGAAAGGAAAAAGGCAGATGCAAAGTTTGCTGCTTCTGCAAGTGCGCAACTAAACTTCGTGTATAGAAATTCACCTTATTACGAGCCGGCACATTTACGCTACCCCGTCTACCGCCTCTTGAAATAGAGGAACCGGTTGTTTAGTAGTGGCGTGTATCATCCTCGCAATAAAAACACAACCAAATACGATTACTATACTCAGGTATCCAACCCAGGCGTAGTGTTCTATTTTACCGTCTGCTCCAACTATTATAATCATCCCTGCAATGAGCGAAGCCATACCTGTAAACAGCTGTTGTATACAACCTTGAAAACTCATAAAACTCCCCCGATGCTCGGGTCTAACTACATTGGTTATTATCGCCTGCGCCGGTATACTTCTTCCGCTGCTCAAGGCAAACCAGATACCAGTTACTATCAACACATAATAATACTTTATAGCTGGCATATTTGTAATGAGGAAAATAGGTATCAGTGATAGAAAAGCAAAAATGTAAAAGATCTTATGCTTACCATATTTATCAGCAAGTTTTCCAATTACCGGCGATGCAATGAAGCTCGCAACACCACCAACCATATAGACAAGATTTCGCTGCCATGCTGTGAAGCCAACATTCATTTCCATATATGGATTAAGAAAAGGAATAATTAGAAAATGCCCTAACATTAGACATCCGCTTAGCGCCAATGCTAATAACTGCTGACTATTATTGAATAACGTTCTTAAAACCTGTATCGGGTTTTCCCTAAATTCTGTTTTATTAATATGCCCACTCATAGAAGGCAGGTACTTCATTACTGCGGGAATAATGATAATTCCTAAAACCCCAATGAGAATAAATGGTGCATGCCAGCTAATCGATTCGGCTAAGAATAAGGCGATCGGTACACCTACAATTGAAGCCAGGGAAAAAGCTGAAAACAAAATGCCCATTGCCCAGCCTCTTCTTTCATAAGGGAATGAATCAGCAACTATGCTCATCACCTGGGCGCCTATCAAACCACCAAATAAACCCGCAACAATTCTAAAGGTTAGTAATAAAACGTAATTGGGAGCAATACCACAGCAGATGGTGCCGATTATAAATCCAATATAGCCAAATAATAAAACCTTTTTCCTATCGAAGCGATCAACAAAAAAAGCAGCAGAAAAACCTGAAACTGCAGCAGCAATACTGTACGAGGCTACAACGTAACTAAAAAGTTGAGGAGTTATCTTAAAGTATGGCATAAGGAAATTTCCCAATGGCATCATTACCATAAAATCAAGAATATGCGTGAAGTTTATACTTGCGAGCAATAATAATAAGATCCGTTCCTTCCAACCCATAAAGCCGTTTGAGGGTGCAAATGTCGGTGTTTTAAGTTATTGTATATTACAAAAAAAGACAGCCGAGCTGTCTTTACCTTTTCTGAAAGTTGTAGTTATTCAACCAGTTTTATAGAGCCGCTTCCTAATATCTTTTTATCGATTGTAGCATTACCACGATATTTTACATTCCCACTTCCCATAATTTTCGCATTCATCTTTACATCAGCAAAAACCAAAGCATCGCCACTTCCGGCTATTTTAATGTTAGCATTTTCAGCTTTTAACTCAAGTCCA
This sequence comes from Segetibacter sp., assembly GCA_036387965.1. Lineage (GTDB taxonomy): Bacteria > Bacteroidota > Bacteroidia > Chitinophagales > Chitinophagaceae > Segetibacter. Next base: position 9,317 of record DASVST010000108.1, read on the forward strand.
TTGTAGTTTCCACTGCCTGCAATCGAAACATCAACATTTCTTGTTTCACCACTGATAGCAAGATTTCCACTACCTGCAATATCTGCATCCACTTTGGGCGTATTAACATCTATATCAATATCTCCGCTTCCTGCTATATCAAAGTTTATCGATTCTTTAGACCAAAACTTCCTTTCAGAAACTACCTTTCCGCTACCAGCCATTTTTATGTGGGTAATAGTTGGTGTAGTAACATATACCCGCATAGGGTTGCTTGTGGTATAATTAATATTATTCTTCATCCTGATCTCAAGCCAGTTGTCATCAACTTCCGTCAGAATATATTTAAGTAAGTTCTCATCTGCTTCTACCCTCACTGAAGTTGCGCCTGAATCAAGAATAACTTCCACATGTCCTAGTACCTTAATCTTTGTTGCACGATTTACAACACGTGTTTCAGATTCAAGGTTCCCATTTCCAACAACTCTCTTTCCTGTAATGTTGCACCTGCAGGCACCAAGCAAAGTAATAGTGAGTAATACAGCTAATAAAGATTTCATTCGTTAAGGTTTAGGCATGTAAAAGTGATCATTTTATTTCATATTATTTAGTAGAATGCGCTTTAATTGATAGCTATTATTTTGTTACCGGCGTATGCTTTTCATAGCATCATCGTTGCGTCGCACTCTTGTACTGTCTGTTCTTCTGTCATCATACTTATTACACGTTGTTGCCTGAAAATCCACGGCAATATTTAAATACATTTGCAGAAATATACCAGTAGCTTTTTGATGTTACTATCGTCTTCATTATGACTGAAAAAATCCTGATTCTCGACTTCGGAAGCCAATATACACAACTCATCGCCCGTGCCGTTAGAGAGGCAAACGTTTATTGTGAAATCGTGCCGTTCAACAAAGCATTTACTGCAGATGAAACCATAAAGGGAATTATTTTAAGTGGCTCCCCTTTTTCAGTTAACGATGAAAAAGCTCCTGTTGTTGACATCAAAAACTTTAATCAACAATTCCCTGTTCTCGGAGTTTGTTATGGTGCACAACTTGCAGCAAAAGTTTTTGGTGGAAGAGTAGAAAAGAGCAACAAAAGAGAATACGGCAGAGCCATGCTTAAAGTGGTTAAAGAGGATGCTTTACTGCAGGATGTTTCTACACAATCACAGGTATGGATGAGCCATGGAGACTCAATAATTGAGCTGCCAAGCGACTTTGAAGTTTTAGCAACAACAGAAAGCATTCCCATAGCAGCGTTCAGAAAGAATTCTGAAGTTGATAAACCTTTACTGGCTCTTCAATTTCATCCTGAAGTTTATCACTCAACTGAAGGCAAAAAAATTCTCCAAAACTTCATTGTCAACATCTGTGGCTGCAGCCAAAACTGGACGCCTGCCGCCTTTGTAAATGAGATGACCGAAAAAATAAAAGAACAGGTTGGTAATGCTCATGTGATAATGGCCCTCAGCGGCGGAGTTGACAGCACCGTTGCAGCAACGTTAATCAGTCATGCTATTGGTGATCGCCTGCACGGGATTTTTGTAGACAATGGAGTTCTTCGAAAAAATGAGTTTGAACAGGTTTTAGAAACTTATAAGGAGATTGGGTTAAATGTAAAAGGCGTTGATAAAAAACAAAGATTTTACAATGCACTACATGGCTTAACCGATCCCGAACAAAAACGCAAAGCGATAGGCGGATTGTTCATCGATATTTTCCAGGAAGAAGCAAAAGACCTAAACGACATAAAGTTTCTCGGACAAGGAACCATTTATCCTGATGTAATAGAAAGCGTAAGTGTGCATGGACCTTCAGTTACAATTAAATCGCATCATAATGTCGGTGGCTTACCTGACATTATGCACTTACAATTAGTAGAACCTCTTAAATATTTGTTTAAAGACGAAGTAAGAAAAGTAGGTCTTGAATTAGGCATCCCGCATGATTCAGTTTACCGTCACCCCTTTCCAGGGCCCGGTTTAGCAATTAGAATTTTAGGTGAAATAACTGAAGAAAAAGTTAAGTTATTACAAGAGGCGGATCATATTTATGTTGAGGCTTTAAAGAGTCACAACCTATATTCTTCTATTTGGCAAGCTGGTTCAATTTTACTTCCTGTAAAGAGTGTTGGCGTAATGGGTGACGAAAGAACCTATGAGCACACAATTGCCTTACGAGCAGTAACTTCTATGGATGGAATGACTGCAGACTGGGCGCACCTCCCTTACGAGTTTCTCGCTTATGTTTCGAATGAAATAATCAATAATGTGAGAGGTATAAACCGGGTCGTTTACGACATTAGCAGCAAGCCACCTGCAACTATCGAATGGGAATAGGCACTAAATTTGCACTTCCGAGACCAAATTCGTAAGAATGAAAATAATTGTACGTGTAGTTTGCCTTTTCTTTTTTATTGCAACATCCTTATTCGTTACTGCGCAGCCTGTAAAGGTTGCTGTTTTCGCACCACTCTACTTAAGTGATGCTTTCAACGGCAGCAGCTACAAACTAGGCAAAACAAATATTCCTCAAAACATTGTAACAGGTCTTGAGTTTTATAATGGCGTTATGCTCGCTATTGATAGTCTTGAAAGAGAAGGGGCTTCAGTGGAAGTGAACATTTACGATATAAAGCAAGATTTTAAATCCCTCTCTTCTATTTTCATGAACGGAGAACTTAATAATACAGGCTTGATCATCGGATCAGTAACAAACCCATCAGAATTAAGAACGCTTTCTACCTTCGCTTTACAAAAGAATATTCCGTTTGTTTCAGCAACCTATCCTAATACGGGTAACATAACTGAAAACCCCAACTTCATAATGCTCAATTCGTCCCTACTTGCGCATGTTGAAGGTTTATATAAATATCTACAGAGAAATTTTCCTTTGGAGAATATCATAATGGTTAGCAAAAATGGAACGGTTGAAAATTATCTTAAAAAGACCTTCAACGATCTTAATGTTAAAACAAGATCATCAAAGTTAAACTGGACATGGGCTCAGTTAAGCGATACATTTTCAAATCAGCAGATTACCAGGTACATCGATACTACAAAAAACAATATTGTACTTGTTTCGTCGCCACTTGAAATGTTCGGAGTAAAAGTAGTTAGCGCAATCAACTCATATAAAAGCAGCAACGCAACCATCATCGGCATGCCAACCTGGGATGGTGTTCGTGCTTTAAATAACTCTACTTTTAAAAATGTAGACATCGTATATTCTACACCCTTCGATTTTACCAGATATAACCGTACAGGCAGTGATATAGCACGAAGGTATAGGGCGAAATTTCATAGCCGCCCAAGTGAT
>DASVST010000109.1:0-2988 GCA_036387965.1 Segetibacter sp.
CGAGGTCAAAATCAAAAGCGGCGCCGTCGAGTTTAATCGTGATCTTGCTCTTTACTTCATTTGGATCATGAGGTTTGTCGGCGTAGTCTTTTTGCTTTTTTGTGGTGCTTGAAGTAAACAATTCAAAGTGAACCTTTTTTCTGTCTATACCTTGTTGCTCCAGGTAGTCTTTAATCGAGAAAACCATTTCTTCCGGTCCACATAAAAAGAACTCATCTGTTTGTTTTACATCGATGGCTTTTGAAAAAAGAGCCTCACATTTATTTCGGTCAATCCTGCCGAAATTTATTGCAGCATCCATCTTCTCCCTGCTTAAAATATGAATAACTCTAAACCTGTTGATGAACTTGTTTTTGAGTGCTTCGAGTTCTTCTTTAAAAATGATACTGCTTCTGCTACGGTTGCCGTATACTAATGTAAACTGGCTTTCAGGTTCTGTAAGTAATGTTGTTTTTATTATGGAGAGGATCGGCGTTATGCCGCTTCCTGCCGCAAAACCTACATAGCTTTTCTTTTGTTTCTCATCAAGTTCTGTAAAGAATTTACCGATTGGTGGCATTGCTTCTAAAACATCACCTTTCTTCAATTGCTCGTTTGCGTATTTTGAGAAAAGTCCGTCATCCACTTTTTTAACTGCAATTCTTAATTCATTATCCAACGGGCTGCTGCAAACAGAATAGGAGCGACGGATTTCCTCGCCATTTATATTTGTTCGAAGTGTAAGGTATTGTCCGTGCTTGTATATAAAACTATCTTTTAGTTCAGCAGGTATATCAAACGAAACGGAAACGCAATCCGGCGTTTCTCTTCTTACGTCTTTTACTTTTAACGGGTGAAAATGAATGGACATAGGTCTATCTGCACTTAGTTTTTCAAACCATCTATTAAAATGGTGATCATGTTATTTTCAAGTTCTTGAGTACTGATCTTTTGTTTGGAACGATGCCAGGATTCTATTCCTCCGATTGCATGCAAAACAATTAATACGGCTGTCGGAGCATCGATTGCTTTTATTTCCTTTTGATAAATTCCCTGTTCTATCAACGCCGTAAATCGCTTTCGATAGCTGCGGCGTAGTTCTTTATAGTCGCTCAAATATGGTTCACCCAAATGCCGCCATTCACGGTCACTTACGTATACCTCTTCGTAATGATTTACCATTTCGTTGATGTGATACCTGAGCAGCATTTCTATTTTTTTAAGAACAGGAACTTGCTTGTTTTCGACTTCTTCCATTTTAAGCATAAAGCGATGTGCGACACTAAAGCAGATCGTTTGTAATAGTTCGCTTTTGGAAGAAATATGGTTGTATAGGCTTGCGGCTTCAACACCAACACGAGTTGCGATGTCCCTCATGCTTGCTGCTTTGAAGCCTTTTTGCCTTATAAGTAGCGCAGCTTCTGTTTTAATTATGTCCCTTCGGGAAGTGGTATCTGATGATTTTATTCGAGCCATTGGACTGGCGAAGATAAGAAAACTAACAGTTGTTAGTTAGCAGATATGAAGTTTGGGTTCATAAGCATTAGTACATATGCAATGATGGCGCATAAAACTCCAAGTGCAATCTTCTTGAGTATGGTTGTACTATCATCACTTTTTTTACAAAGAAGACTATAACTAAGCACGCTATAATTCCGATAAAGAACATGGTACAATTTAAGATAATATCATTGTTTATACTAAATAAATTGCCGCCATGAAGAACTGAGTTTGAACCGAGCGTGGCAACGATGATGCCATGAGAAGCATCTGCTGGTATCAAAATCTTTACGCATCAACTAATTTGGGAGGCTATTTGAAATCGTGTAGTTTCGCACCCCGAAAGGTATACGTAACTCATTTAAAACTTCCCTCATGTCTTTAGTTGTTGTTGGATCTATGGCTTTTGATGCTATTGAAACTCCTTTTGGAAAATCTGATAAGATAATTGGTGGCGCCGGTACTTACATTGCATGGAGCGCATCAAATTTCTGCAAGCCTATTAAACAGATTTCTGTTGTTGGTGGAGATTTTCCGCAGGAGCAACTTGATGCATTAACTGCGAGAGGTGTTGACCTTGAAGGTGTGCAGATAAAGAAAGATGAAAAGACGTTTTTCTGGAGTGGGCGTTACCACATGGACATGAATACGAGGGATACTTTGATAACTGAATTAAATGTACTTGAAAACTTTCAGCCTGTTGTTCCGGACAGTTACCAGGATTGCGAATTTTTGATGTTGGGAAATCTTCATCCGGCAGTGCAGCGAAGCGTAATTCAGCAGTTGAAAAAGCGTCCAAAGTTGATTGTTATGGATACGATGAATTTCTGGATGGAGATTGCACTTGACGACCTGAAGAATCTAATTTCAATGGTTGATGTGTTGTTGGTGAATGATAGCGAAGCGAGGGAGTTGAGTGGCGAGTATAGTCTTGTGAAAGCTGCTAATAAGCTTTTACAAACGGGACCCAAATACCTTATCATTAAGAAAGGTGAACACGGTGCTTTATTGTTTCATGAGAACCATGTGTTTTTTGCGCCTGCTTTACCGCTTGAAGACGTATTTGATCCAACTGGTGCCGGTGACACTTTCGCGGGTGGATTTATTGGTCACATTGCTAAGACGAAAGATATCTCATTTGAGAATATGAAGACTGCTATTATAATGGGAAGTGCGATGGCAAGCTTCTGTGTTGAGAAATTTGGAACGCAACGCTTAACTGAGATTTCTAAAGATGAAATTGATGCAAGGCTTGATGAGTTTGTTCAACTGGTGAACTTTGATATTGACCTTGTTTAATGATTTATACCACTTAATGAAAATGCCGGTTCGTTGACCGGTATTTTCATTTTGCAACTTCTTTAAAACCTCGCCGCCACAACCACTGCATTTTTAAATGCTTTCTTTTGGCCATTCAGGTTGAAGATCTCGGTATAGATTACGTAAACACCCACTGGAACTTTGCGCAACTTATCATCTAAGCCGTCCCACCTGAAGGAACCTGTTAAG
>DASVST010000110.1:0-1810 GCA_036387965.1 Segetibacter sp.
GACGAAGCAATCTGCTTTATGATTTGTATACCACTTTTATAATCGAAGGCAGATTCCTTTGTTCCTCGCAATGACGAGTAATAAAACCAAAACACTAAAGCATTAAACTAAATCAATGGATACTTCACACATCATTAAAACCACTGGTCTCTCTTATCATTATTCTAAAGATGTTCAAACACTGTTCGATATTAATCTCCAGGTAGAGCGGGGGAGCGTTTATGGTTTCCTTGGACCAAACGGTTCTGGCAAAACTACAACCCTAAGCTTATTGCTTGGATTGCTGAACAACCAAAAAGGTGATATCGAGATCTTCGGTCAACATCTTCACTCGAACAGAACAGACATCTTAAGGAAGATAGGATCGTTGATTGAAACTCCTTCTTTGTACGGGCATCTAACAGCACGAGAAAACCTCGAAATATACCGAAGAGTATATGGCGCATCAAAAGAAAGAATATCTGAAGTTTTAGATATTGTTGGTTTAAATGATACAGGTAAAAAAACTGCTAAGAAATTCTCTCTTGGCATGAAGCAACGGTTGTCTATTGCACTTGCACTTTTACCAAGCCCCGAATTACTTGTGCTTGATGAACCTTCGAATGGTTTGGATCCAAGTGGTATAATTGAGTTGCGCCAATTAATAAAAAATTTAAATAAGGCTCACGGAATGACGATACTTATATCAAGTCACTTACTTGCTGAAGTAGAGAAGATGGTAAGCCATGTTGGTATAATTTATAAAGGAAAGATGCTTTTTCAGGGTTCATTACCGGAACTGCATTTGTTCCAGCAAAAGGGTTCGAAGTTATTTGTAAACACTTCAGATAATGAGGCAGCAATAAAACTATTGCAGGAGCATAAGCCAGAAAGAATCGGGGACAATCTTTCTGTTCCTTTCGAGAATCTGAAACAAGTCGCATCGATAAATAGAACACTTACAAATAACAACCTTGATGTATATCTCCTTCACCCAAAGGAGAATGATCTTGAACAATTATTTATTGACCTTACATCTTCCCAATCATGAGCTTAGCAATATCATTACGTTCAGAAATATTAAAAACGAAAAGAACTGCATCGTTTTATTTAACCCTTGTAGCTGCGGCTGTTATTCCCATCATTTTTATTTTAGATATGGTTTTTGACGGTATCTCCCCTGAAAATAAGAGCACCATATTCAGCAAAATGTTTACTGAAGGATTTCTGATGACAGGCTTCGTTATATTTCCAATGTTTGTGATCCTGATCTCTACATTATTACCCCAGATAGAGTTTAAAAACAATGCATGGAAGCAAGTATTTACATCTCCGCAAACTAAGGGTAGTGTATTTGCCGCTAAGTTTATAAACATTCATTTGCTTATACTTGTATTTCTTGTAACCAACCAGTTGCTTGTGTTTTTGGCAGCGTTTATTTTGCATTTATCAGAGCCATCGTGGAATGTTTTAGGTCAGCCAATAAATGGCTACAACATCTTCACACAAGTTTTGAATAGCTACGTTACTGTTCTTGCGCTCGGTACTTTCCAATTTTGGTTAGGACTAAGGTTTAAAAACTTTATTGTTCCCATCGCGATAGGTATTTCATGCTGGTTTGTGGGTTCAATGTTAGTACTTGATGCTAACTCTGCCTATGCTAAATATTTTCCTTATAGCTTTCATGTGTACGGCGTTTTTCCGAAGTATAAAGCTGAGCTCAACGCTATTGAATGGACCTCCGCTGCGTATGCCGTAGCTTTTCTTATACTTGGCTTTATCGATTTTAGCCGGAGAAAAGTGAAAACTTAATCAGCACATCATTGCTATT
>DASVST010000111.1:0-7191 GCA_036387965.1 Segetibacter sp.
ACTTTCTTTTTTCAACCAAATTCGTCATCGGTTTTCTCAGAACCATGTAAAAAGTTATGGCCCCTAAAAAAGCAGGAAGAAAAGTGCTCATTTGCAGAAACAGGAAGACGAAGAGAAAAACCAGTAAAAAGAAGAATGACATCTGCCTGAGACGTTGCGGATTTACGAGGTTACCTGTAGTCATGGTTTATTGTATTGCTGATAAACGTTTAAACGAAGGAGCAGGTTTTAACCTGGGATACGTGAGATATATTTTTCAATCTCCTTGATCTGATCTACCACTTGCTTTGTTGTTGGCTTCAATGCCTTGGCTTTTCTAAAAAAGTCTTTTGCCGCCCTGAATTCTCTCTTGTTCATATAAATCTGGCACATACTTAAGAACGCAACAGCCTGGCTTTCTTTATCTGCTAAGCCTGCACGTATGGCCTGGCGTATGTATCCTTCACCGGTTTTTAGATCACCCTTTTGCATCGCCATCATACCCAATTGCAGTTTGTTAGCGCCTTCAGCTTCAGCCATTGGTGAGCCTAAGTCAAGACTTTTTTTCATATGCTTTTCAGCAGAATCAAAATCCTGGTTCATCATTGCGAGGTTACCTTTCAATGTATAATAGGTAGATCTTATAGGTTTATAAAGCAGGTTAGGAAACCAGATCGAGTCCATGATCTTTTTCACCTCCTCCATATTACCTTCTTCCATAGGTTTTTGAATGAGTCGGAGAGGCCCGATAAAAAAATGACTTGCAATAGCAATAAAAGCAAGAAAGTAAAGGATGAAAGCAGACCAAAACCCTGCTGATATATTAACCCACACACCTAAGATTAATGCAAGAACACCTAAGTATAAGCGATATTTAATAATTAAATTATAGAATTTCATACATACAAATTGGGTGGCAAAGATAAGCGGGAAAGGCTGATAAAGGTTTTAAGAAATGTTTGCAGCTTTAATAGCCGAAATCTATATTTTTGCCGCCTTAATTGGTCCCGTAGTTCAATGGATAGAATAGAAGTTTCCTAAACTTTAGATGCAAGTTCGATTCTTGCCGGGACCACTAAATAGTTTGTCGATTTTTATCTTTTTTTTGTTCTTTCATAGGTGAAAACAAGCAATTTTCATAGAGAAGCATTAAAATCGATAAAGCTATTATACAGTAGTAGCAGAACCTAACCAATTATCTTCCCTCCTATGCCGTACGGTTTCCCATTGTGTATACTGTAAAGTAAGAACAAAAAGGCAGCCTGGTATTTTATTGACAGTCTATGGAAGTGGGTTAGTTCTTTTTCAGCTCCATTTCAAGAGAGTCATAAATTCTTACTAGGGAGTCTTTGCGGTATATATACAATGCCATACTGTCTCTATATGAACTAATATCGGCTTCTATTTTTGCCTTTTGAGCAGCAGTACCTGGTTTTTCAAGTTGCATGTTAAACAATGCAATTTCATCTGTAAAATGAGAGAATGCGCCATCAATCTTTTCCAATTGTTTTTCTATATCAATCTGCCTATTTTCAATCTGCCTATTTACAATCTTCTCTTTCGGATTTCCACAGGAGATGAGGATCACAGCTAATAATAATAAACACTTCATAGCACCAAAATAAGTAATTAATAAATTAACCATTTTCGTATAGAGCCAATACAGGATACTTGCAGCAATGCAATGAGCAACACCCAGCCGATTATCTTACCTCCTAAACCGTATCGGTTCTCTTACGCATACTGTAAAATAAGGAGAAAGTATTTGTCAGAGCTACTGATTGGCTCATTCCATTTAATTGTTCCATGAAATAATCAAATTAGAAGAAATGAAACTGTTACATCCCAAAAAACTCCTTCAATTCATCATACTCATCTTCAATGATTCAAGTAATGCCAAAATTATGATCGTCGTTTATAGAAATTGCTAAGAAATGCTAAGGTTGGGTGGCAATCGAGTTTGTTCCGCAAAATGTATCTCACTTCTGTTTTGTTTAAACACAATTATCGAGTTTCTCTTTTCGTCGGTAGTTTATATTCAGGTAAAATAACATTAAGCGTGCTTTGCCTGTTTATAAGAACTTTCTAAAGATATTTTTATTTAGAATTTGAGACACCTCCTTCTGTAATTGCTCCTGATTGCCAGTTGTTACATTTATAATAGAAAATTCATTAGTGCCACGCAATACCTTCCAGCGCCAATCAATCTGATTTATAGTTCTGTATTCCCCGTTATCAAACCACCATGCCGTGTAAAGAACTTCATCTTTATTAATCAGCTTTCCTACATAAATTGGCGTACCTGAAATTGTGTTACGTTCAATGTTATGGAATACATACCCGCTTCCTTTCCAGCAGATCATAGGACTATGTTCTGTGCTATAAAACCCTTTAATTTTTTTGATATAAACTAATGAATTTTCATTTTCCAATTTGATAGTGCCAGGGCTAACCGTCTCAGATTTGTAATGAGCAACCTTTGAAACGTTTTCAGGTAAGGCCGCAGGGGAAGTTTCTTTCATCTTCACATAGACTGTGACGATGATTAATCCAAAAAAAATAATAAGATTTTTCAGAATGAAATACTTTGGAGCTGTATTGACGTTATTCGCAATTTTTGCTATAGGTTCATTTTCTTTTCTTTTAATGAGAAACAATACTACAAGTGTTACAGGTATAAGCACATAGATTATATAACAGACTAGTCCTGCTACTTCATGAAACAATGTTTCAGGAAGGATATGAAACTGAACGAGAAAAACAATTCTGAAAAGATTGCATACAAGTACCAACAGTAGTACAAACATCAAAAACAATAGGGATCTTACAAACGAAATACTAGAATGTGTTCTCCTCTGGTAATAGCTTAAAAGCAGAACACCTGTTAGTAAACCAATGCTAACCATGCTTAATCCCATACACTCCGCATCTACCGAAAAATCTGCTCCATTAAAATGGATAATATTACCGGCATTCGAAGTTGAAGGATTCATAAAACTAAGAATCTGCGCAGCTATAGATGTAAGTTCAAGACGGATAGGAAAAGTAAATACAGTAGTTATATAGTTGAATATGGGTGAAATAATGATCATCGTAAAAAGAGGCAGATAACCACATTTTAAAAAGTTGGTGTCTATGAAAAACACAACTCCCAATACCAGTGAGAAGTACAAAAAGGTTTTTACAGGTAATATAAAAGTGAGAGCTATAAAAAATGCGGCAGCATACCAATAAAATCCTACAGTTGACTTTGAACATCTGCTATCTCTACACAGAAAAGTGATAATGCCCAACCCGAACCAGGATATTGGTGATTGCCATGGAAAGTAACTATTCCAGCCAGTAATTATTAAAATAATATACACCGGCACTAAAAGTATTAATGGTTTTTCCTGCAGCTTTAATAACCAGTTTACCCATGGAATTTTAATTAAGCCTTGCACCATAACTTTTTAAATTGTGACATGTAGCTCAGATATACAAACAATCCGGCGGCTAAAACAATTAAAGCCCACTCATGTGGCTCAGGTACAGCTCCAGATTTTTTGTGTGAAGCATTCTGCAGGCTTTCCTTACTGTCCTTTATATTAAAACGGTCATAGTCCTTCTGCGTTTCCAGCACAACCAGACTTGAAACAGGAGTAACAATGTGTGCTAACTCTGCTTGCCTGGTCAATAGATCATTTTCTGTAGAATCTTCTGAACGACTATGTACTTGCCTCAAAATATCGTTGTAGGTAAACAACCTCATTAAATGATCAGGTGCCGTACTTTGAGTTGCGCTATCACTTCGTGTAATAACGAGATCAGCGTTTTTCAACACAACTTTATTCTCGTCTTCCTGGTTCAGGAGGAAAGTATTTGTTGCTATGAATGTTTTCAATTCTTTGAGTGTCGCTTTCTCATAATTAAGCACACGGTATTCTCGTAATGTTTTTAAGTAGAGAGATAACTCTTCACCCACATTAATTACTTGTAGCTTTTTTCCTGACTTTACAAACTCATTCAGCTTATCGCCAAACGGAGTGGACTTAATTTCATTCAGATTAGGAGAAGACAAACTCCCCTTTGTAATCAATAAAGCATGTTCAGGTTCCGAAATATTGTACAATGGAAGAAGACTAAAACGAAGTGTATTCAATTGATTGAAGATTGTGTTTTTATTTGCTGCATCAACTTTTTTGAATTCACCATCAAAAACATAAACTTCTTTTTGCTGAAGCACTTCTAATATTTCTTCAAATTCAGACCTTGTCCAGCTATTGTTGATATCAAGAATAAATCTTTTGAATTCCTTCTGCTGTATTTGTTTTTGATAAGGGGCTAATGAGTATGATTTGCCATGATAAGAAAAACTATTCGGAGCAATACCTTTTGAAGTGTAATTAAGTTGCCAATCATTTACATACTTGCCATCATACGAATATTGCTTTGTATTTTCTTCTTGCAGAAACTCCGGAGCTGACAACGATGCAGGCAACTGATCGAATGTGAGCTTAATATTTTCTGTAGCATCCGAAAAATCGGGCCCTTTAAAATAAATATTCTGAAAAGTAGCTTGCGACCCCGTTTTTATTAAGGGAGTTGTTATTCCAACTTTAAACATGCGGTTATCACCTGCAATTACAGGAAACACCCGCACAGAAACTGTGTTTCCTTCCTGCCAGTGCACAACAGAAGGATCGCGGCTTTCAACACCAACAATGGTTCTGTATGCTTCGGCAGCTTTTTCTTTGGTTGTCAAAATTCCTTTTTCTTCAATGCCATTGATCCAGAGAGATAAGGAACTTACTACTGAACCTTCTGGAAGGTAAAAAGTATAAATTGCCTCTTCCTGTTGCGACCAATTATTCTGTTTATTATTGTTTTTTACTGTTATTGTTTTTTCGATATAAGCTAATTGCAGTTGTGACCATATTTGAATATTTGTAAACACATTGCTCGTCACCAAATTATCTCCTGACCATAATCTTTCTTGTGTTTGATGGCGGCTGTCAAAGGTGGCTTCAAGTATTCTTACTTTGTCTTCTTCCCCTAAATGCAGCCTTGCGAATAAAGATGCTACAGTAATGAGCGGATCATGTTTTTTTGGTTCATCAAAATTTCTTGTTGGTAAATTCCAAAACAGATTCCCTGATTCAAATGAGGGCTCCACATATACGATTCCTGTTTTTAAAACCTTTTCAGTAAATGCACCCTGCGGTAATGATTGGGCTATCTGTAACCAAAGTGGCAGGTCTGAATTTTCGTTTACTATTGCCTGCCTGCTTTGATGATTAATTTCATTAACTGCGGTGGCCCACCTTACGCAAAACACAACTGTTATAACAATTGCAATACTTACTCCTGCTAAAAATGAGTATAGATAACTCTTTCTCTGCCGTAACATTTTGTTCAATAAATAAATGACTGCTATAGAAATAAATAGAGGAACAAAAGCATGAAGAGAAATGCCCAAAGCAATTGAAGCCACTGCACTAAAAATATAGATTGGAAATAAGTAAAAAGATAAATAGATGAATAGGGGAAAGCCAAAACCAAGAATAGCAGAACAAAAGTGATTAACAATAGCAGGAAGATATCTGAAAAATGCTGCTAGCAATAACGCTGCACAGGCGGCTACTTGTATTGCAGTAAGCCAGTTAACAGATGTCTCAAAGATGGGCATTTCACGATTTAATGACCACGCGCTGACGAGTAAAAGGATAAATAAAAGTATCCAGTGGTAAATTTTTTTTGCAGCAGGTAGCCTTCGCCTGGTAACAAGTAGAACAATAAAGTAGGTTACTGTCAAACAAAAATTCAAAATAAAAAATCCTGATGTATTGTCTAAAGAAACGGCAGGTGTTAAACTAAATATAATCAGAGAAATAAACAGAAGGATGATTCCTGTCCAATAAGTGTTGCTTTGCAACCGAAGGATTTTAGTAAGCATGATCTTTACTTTTAAGCGTGTTTTCCAGGTGGAGAATTTTTTTATAAACAATAGCCAGTATAGCAAACCCAATTATGCCAAATGAGCAATCAATCAGGCGCCATCCTAAAGGAATGTCGCGGAAATGTCCAGCTATGAAAGCTGTAGGTAATATCACCAGACAAGCAATGAGCCCGAATTGAATCACCCAGATATTTTTGATTGGATCTCTGTAGGGGCCGATGAAAAGAATGGCTAAGATAAAATGAGCAAAAGCAAGCCAGTCATAACCGTAAATGAGGAAGGGATATTTTTCATTAACTTCCCGGTAAGCATACAAAACTTTAGAAATCCATTGATGTAAGGAAGTGGTAGCCGGAACATACTTCAGAACTAAAGTTAACTGCCAGTCAATAGGTATGGCAGTTAATCCGCTTAAAAAAAGACAAATAATAAAAATAGCTATTAACCTTCGGATTTTCCTTATGTGAACTGAATTATCCATAAAATAGTTTTCACCTTAAAGTAGTTGAACAAAACTGATTGGGTTTGCTAATAAACAAATCTATACAACGTTCATAGATAACGGAAAGTACTTTGAAATACAAAGTTAGTGTAAAACCTTCACTTATCTTTTATCTGCAAACATTATTTTATTATTATTTGCTGGAACGTTTTAGTAGTATAGATTTTGGTATTTAAAGTGATTGCTTAAGGAGATAATAAATCTAATCACATATGTAAGATCATTTTCAACCATTATCATTTTTGTGAGTTATTATGCTGAATAACGAAAAAAAGTTTACCGTTGTATTATTCAATTCTTCTTACCTTTTTTAAAAATTGCTCTTCGTGAGTTTGATTATTTCTACAAAGCCTTTAAAAAATGCCAGCCCTTTTACTAGTTGACGATCATTCGATGATAAGAACAGGATTAATGAAGTTCATCGAAACTTTTCTCCCTCAAACAACATTTGAAGAAGCAACCGATGGTGATTCCGCTTTTAACAAGATAAAACAGAATGATTATGATCTCATTATACTGGATGTTAATATGCCGAACACAGATTCGTTAGGCCTGCTAAGTAATATAATTGCATTGAAGCCAAACTCCAGGGTTTTGATGTTTAGTATGAATGCCGAAGAAGTTTATGCAACCAGGTACTTGAAGATAGGTGCTATGGGCTATTTGAAAAAGGATGAAACTGATCCTGAAATAAGGAAGGCGATAACGAAGGTGCTTAATAACAAGAAATATATCAGCCCATCATTAAGTGAAAAGTTACTCGATAATTATC
>DASVST010000112.1:0-4701 GCA_036387965.1 Segetibacter sp.
ATTTCGTTATTCCCTTTATCTTAATCCAAATGGTTTTTGCATTAACCACACCATAGCTTTCGTTATTTTCTAAATCAGCATAACATGGTATATATTCATAACCACTTCCATATTTATCCGCAGGCATCCGGACAGACAATTTGAAATGGAGCTTTTTTATTCCTTCTAGGTATTTCTTGTAAACTTCTGTTTTGCTAGCTACGGGGCTTGTAACATTCACAAACACATACAGGTAGTCCTTACTTTTATCAAAAAGTCTTTGGGATGCATTAGAAAAAGCCGGAGATGAAGCAAGTCCTACTACCTTGAACATTTCTAAAGCTCTCCGGTTTTGTACATAAGCATAATCATCTGATTCGTAATCAACTTTCATCCTTCCTCCCGAAGGAAGTTTTATATCCGTCAATGCCCATGCAGCGGCATTGACTGCAGCTGTGGCACTATCCTGTAAAGAATACGGGTATTCAGCATTAGTTATGATTTTACCTGCTGAAGATCCGGGATTCTGCAAAGGATCTTTATAGTTACCCCACTTGTCGTAGGATTTTATATTATGATTCGGATTATTATTATGATAAGTAAAAACATAAGGATTCAATTTGCCTTTATTATTTCCGTTATACGAAAACCAGATTTTTGTCAGTGTTAATTTTCCTGTCGAACCGTTGTTTGCACCTTTGCAGAGGTCATAACTGTATTCAAAATGTACAGTCTTGATTGGGATAGCATTTATATCGTTTTTTAAGAAATCTGCCTTACTGTATAAGTTTATCTCTTTTAGTTTTTTGGCTGTGGATTGGCTTACTTTATTGCCTGCTTCATCAACTGTCCAGATGTCTTCCCTGCCCTCAAGTACAAAAGTTGCTACCATTGACTTGGACTCTAAAGAGTGCAAATACCATAACTCCTTTTCTCCATATACGTAATTTCCTTTATCGTCACGGTTATCTGTTTTCAGACCTTCGTTGTAAGTAGCGGTGTTTATACCAAACGGGGCGCGCCACTTAAAGGGGTTCATAACCCCCGATATTTTCGAATAATTGAATTTAATGGCATCACCCAGATCATCCGCTGTTATACCATCCCCCGCTACGTCAACATAATCAGGTGATACTATGTTTGATAATAAAAAAGTATGGGCATAAGCAGGAACGGTTTCACTATTGTAATACCAGTCTTTACCCTTTTTGTTACCCGAAGTATTGTCCCCAGCTCCGGGATTATAAGTAACCAAACCAGAATGGGAATCACCCTGTGACCCATCAACAGAAAATGTAGCTTCTTTTTGAAGAAGATTGTATACAGGAATACCGTAGATATATCTTCTGCCATCTGTATTCAATACGGTTATCTCCGAAATGTGATCCTTCTTTCTGAATGTATTTATTCTTTTTTCTAATGTTAATGGAGAACCTGATACTGCAAAAGTGTCTGTTAAAGGTTTGGTGTAGAGAAACCTTTTCGGAACAAAGTGTGAGGCTAAACCTGAATGCGACCATTTCAAATACGCTACTCCTGTAACAGGGCCGTTATAGTACTCCATTTTAATGTTATAATATTCATCTTTGACAAGGTTTACTTTAAACGAATTTGTCACTTTTGGATGCTGATTCCAATCATTAATAAAAAGAGAATCGTTGATCCATAACCGAACCCCATCATCAGTTTCGGTACTGATGGTATATTCACCGGTTATAGGCGCTTTAATTCTTCCAGACCATCTTGCTGAATAGTTTACACCAGGAGCTGTAAAGTTTATTGAATCAATATGATTAGACCCGGTTGGTTGACCACTTAAAGAAATATTATTAAAATATTGAGCATTCAATCCTGTTCCTTCACCGTCAGGATTTTCAGAAATACCATAGCAATTTTTTAATTTGAAGTCGTTGAATTTGTAATTTTCAATGTATTTTGAAAAACCAACCATACTAGCTTCTGTTGCAGTCAGGTAAGAGATGACCTGACTCCTTTTATCTCTTTCTTTCTTTAGCAAGCTGGTAGAAGTAACAGGTAATTTTCCAACAAGCTTTGACTTGTTATATCGCTTCAAAAAATTCGTAGCCGTAATCAGAGAGCTATTAATATCTCTTTGGTATAAGTCAACTGTTACAACATCATCACCTCCTATTGAATCATAAAAGCTTTTTGAGTTTATTGCCTTTTCACCCGGATTTCTAAAATAAGCTGCCTCATGTAATCCATTGGGCTTACTAAAAGACATATTATTCTTTAAAGCATTTTCATTAACCCAAGGTCCATTTTGAGTATAAGAGCGGTTAAGGTTAATGTCCAACCCGCCATGAGTAATATCACCAACAGCTACATCAATACTACCCCTGAAAGACTGATCTTTTGTCTTTATATAATGATCATGAATAAAACCTATGTCGCCTCTATAGGCTCTAAACATACCTCCGGTACCCTCGCCGGAAATCGAGAATAGATCATAGGTGTAATTTGGAACAGCTATATGAGCAATTGCAGGTTTTTCCCTGTAAGGAATCTCCTTTTCCCTGTTAAAATCTAACAGAGAACTACCGTCTTTCGCTCCATTTTGGTAGTGTAAATAGCCATAGGCAGGCAAAACCTGGGTTAGATCTTTTGCGTCTATTCGTTGTTTCGAAACGTATCCGGTAACAAATAAACTATTGGTTTTCACCTTTTTTAGCCCCCCTATCTTTCCAGTAAAAGAATATTGGCTACTTGTGAAGGGCATTGTAATAGTAGGAGTGTAAGATGAAGTCGCAAATGAAATTGAGGAGGAATAATCACTACTCCATTGGTTTTTGGAGTCGCTCACATGTTGTCTTACTCCCGCCTGGAGTTGCAATCCTTTTAAACCTGTACGGGAATTATATGAGAGGGATGTTGTTACACTTCCGGCGACCCCGGCATTTGCCAAAGCTTCATTTTGATTGATAGATACACTTAAGGAAGGAGCAATTGATAATCCCTCCTGGGAGTTATTTGTAATAGAAAGTCCACCAGTCAATGCTCCATTAGCCTTTGCGCCTGCATTCAGACTTGCATTTAATCCTGTTTCTAACCCCCACCCTTTATAGTTATTATGGAAAATACCAAGGGAAGCACTTAAGTTCAGTGGAACTCCCACCAACTCACCTGTTGCTCCGGCAGTTACTCCAACAGTCTTATTTTCTTTAATCGAAGATGTCTTGGTAATAGTGTCATTACCTCCGTTAAAATCATCAGGCAAGCCACGCATATTCCTGGTAATTGTTCCTGGGTTGATGTTCCATCCAAGACCTACCCAGCTTGCTTCCTGATCCATTGATATTCCGCTACGGTAACCTATGTTAATCGGGTACCCCCCAACATCAAGCAAGGGTATATTGTAGGAAAAATCCCCGGTAAACAGATCAACCATATTGGAATTGTTTGCTGATTGAAATGATTGCATTTCGGGCTGCGTAGGACCTGTTGTGAATTCAGCATTTTCTAAAAACCTTTGTGCAGGATTGATGGAACCACGGGGATTTTCATCGTTGTTATAGACAACTCCGTTTCTTGGAATATTTTTTTCAAAACCTAAGGGACTACTAATGGAATTGGACAAAGTACTTACTCTCTCCTTTCCTGTTAGGAACTTGACTGGAATGTTCTTTATGTTATACTGATTATAATACCGCATTACCTGAAACCCAGCTAAGACGAGGTTAGAATAAAAAAGGAATAATAATCCAAAAGCAATCTTTTTGGCAAATCGGTTCGCTAAAAAATGTATCATTTAATTTCTTTAAGGGTCTTTGTATTCGATTATTAATCTTAGTTCTTGGAGCTGTTATAGGAGAAATTCAGACTCCATTGTTCATCTCTTGAATTAAATACCTGCAACATATATGTCTTGTTATTCTGAAAACCTTTGACGTTTTGCAGAGGCAACTCAAATAAATTCTGACCGAATACTGTTATTAATGTTCCTTTCTTCAGGATCGTACCTTTGCCGTCTTCAATGCTTATGATCTTGTATTGAATAGTGCTATCATTCGCGTCGTTATTATAGTCAAACTTTAGACTACCATAGCAAATGGCGAACGCAGCATCATATCCTCTCTTCAATTCCGTAAAAGATTGAATTCTCGAACCTTCTTTTGAGGGATTCCTATTACTGATTCTAAATGTCCATACATCACTTTGAGCTGTAAACTGATTGCTATTTTTTGCAACTACTCTCCAGGCGTATAATCTTCCTGTATCCAATGACTTGTTAGATGTGGGATAGTTGTTAAACAAACTTTTGTAATTACCGATGTTATAAACAGGAATATTACTTTGAACTGCTTGAGAAGGACTTTGTCCTTTCATCACTTCAACAAGAACTAAGTTGTAATTGAGATCTGAGAACAGGTTTACAGGAGTGGGAGGCAACCAGGTGAATTGAGGATGTGTCGTTTCAATTATTGCATCATTTTCCGGTGTGTTTAATAATGGCGGGCTTAATGGAGTAACTTCGATGGGAATACATTCTTCGGATAGCTGTAATGAGCCCTCACTTTTTTGTTTAATTATACTATAACATGCAACAAAACTTCCAATGGGAAGAAAACCATCCGGATTTCTATCAATATTGAACGAAGAACCGGAATAATTGTATTGAATAGGTGAAAGATCACTTGCCTTCAATTGTAAGGCTCCTTTGTTAAGGGTTATTATCTTGGTTTTTGCGGTCAGTACCGGCTG
>DASVST010000113.1:0-3736 GCA_036387965.1 Segetibacter sp.
TACCAGCTTGGACCCATATCAAACGTAAAACCTTCGGCTTCGAATTTTCTTGCTCTTCCGCCCGGTGTGCTATTCTTTTCTAATACTTGTACTTTCCAACCAGCCTTGGCCATAAAACAAGCTGCCGACAAACCTGCAAAACCACTTCCTATAACAACAACTTTTTTTGCCACAGCAGAATTAATATTGATTAGAATCTTTCAACCTGCTCCTTTAAAAGCTTGCGTGCAAAATGTATTCGACTCTTAATGGTACCTAATGGCTCACTAAGCATTTGAGAAATTTCTGAATACTTGAAGCCATCAAAATAAAGTAAGAAAGGGTTTCTAAATAAATCAGGCAACCTATAAATTGCTGCCTGCACTTCCTTTATTCTTAAATTAGATTCTGCAGAATTTGAAAGAGAGACCTGGTTGTAATCAAGTAAAAAATCATTCAAACTATTGTCGAAAACTACTTGTTGATTTACCCGGCGACGATAATTATTAATGAAGATGTTGCGCATGATTGTATATAGCCATGCTTTAATATTGGTACCAATCTTATACTTTTCTTTATTTGCTAAAGCCCTATACAATGTCTCCTGCAGTAAATCTTTGGCAGTTTCGTTATCCTTTGTTAAGGTAGTTGCGAAAGGTTTTAGGAACTCTGAATTTGTTATAATCAGCCGGTTGAAGTCATTAATCACCATAACTGTTGTTTATGCTTTGATACAGCAAACTTAAACATAATCAGGAACAAAAAAATTATTTTTTATACGTTTATAGCGAATTGATGTACGAATAAACATCCTTCAAGGATCTTTTTAATACAACATTCGCCGGAATCTCTTTCTTGTATTGCTGAGCCAACCAACCAGAAACAGTTACAGGTAAATCTTTAAAATTTTTACCTAGCTGACTTATGAATTTTTCAAACTGAAACCCAGAGGGGATAGAAGTTACATGCGAAAAGAGACTATCTGGCTTTTTCAATTCAACGATATATTCGACATCCTTTAAGGGTACGTTGGCTCCAAGATATAGAACCGTAATGCCTCTTTGTTTTAGTAAATAATAAGTAAAGAGCAAACCGAGTTCATGATACTCTCCTTCGGGCAAATAAAGCAGGATGCTTTTTGATGAGGTGGCAGAAATTTTAGAATTTTCAATTCCTACAATTATCTTTTGCCTGATGATGTTTGAAACCAAATGCTCCTGTGCGGGGTTGATGTGGTTAGTGAGCCATAAAATTCCAATACGTTCTAAGAATGGAAAAAAGATGTCGGCTATCGCCGTTTCTATTCCAAGCTGATGAATATAGTTATCTATAACTTTTTCGAACCTGATAAGGTCGAGGTAAATCATGCATTCAATCAACTCCTTCACAATTCTATCCTGCTGCGCCTGTGCTTGTGATAGATCATAAATCTTAGAGCTGATCTCAGCATCATTCATTTTGTTGATGTGCGATATCTTATAGCCATACTTATTTAAGAGAGAAACATTCAGAATCATTTTCAATTCGTCATTGGAGTAATAACGAATGTTTGTTGTTGTACGTTGAGGCTTTAAAAATGTATAGCGTTGCTCCCAGATTCTTATGGTGTGAGCTTTGATGCCTGAAAGATTCTCCAGATCTTTTATCGTAAATGCATTCATTTCAGTAAAACAAGATGAATCATAAATTGTTCTAAATAGAAACATCAATTTTGACACAAACAAAAAAGCCGGAATTCCGGCTTCTAGAATATTAATATAAACTTACTTTATTTTATTCTTCTTAGATACTCGCCGTACCCACTTTTATGATATTTGTCAGCAATAGCCTTTAATCCGGAACTATCGATAAATCCCATACGGTACGCTATCTCTTCAATGCATCCAATCTTCTGCCCTTGTCTTTTTTCTATTACCCTCACAAACTCTGTAGCATCACTTAAAGAGTCGAAAGTACCTGTATCTAACCAGGCGGTACCTCTGTCCATTACACCAACTTTAAGCTTATTATTTTCTAAATAAACTCTATTTACATCCGTTATCTCATATTCTCCCCTGGCAGAAGGGGCAATATTTTTTGCAATATCAACTACAGTATTATCGTAGAAGTATAAACCTGGCACTGCGAAGTTCGACTTTGGCTTTAGTGGCTTTTCTTCAATGCTAATTGCATGAAAATTGTCATCGAATTCTACTACGCCATATCTTTCAGGATCCGAAACTTCATAGGCGAAAACCGCAGCACCTTCAACATTATTGAATGAGCGAACCAATTTTCCGAAGCCACTACCGTAAAAGATATTATCACCGAGTATTAAAGCAACTTTATCATCACCAATAAACTCTTCTCCAATAACAAAGGCCTGTGCAAGGCCGTTAGGCACATCTTGTGTAGCATATGAAAACTTACATCCTATATCATCTCCATCACCAAGTAATCGTTGAAATTGAGAACTATCTTCAGGGGTTGTGATGATCAATATTTCTTTAATGCCTGCTAAAAGCAAAACAGAGATCGGATAATAGATCATTGGTTTGTCGTAGACCGGCATTAGTTGCTTACTCACTCCCTTTGTTATAGGATACAACCTTGTTCCTGATCCGCCTGCTAATATTATTCCTTTCATTTAAAAGAGATTCTTGATAGTATTTAGGTAAGGAAGCTCTTTGTCTTTTGATGATATAATTAAATCAGACGCTTTCATCTTCCAGTCGATGTTAAGCGCCGGATCATTAAATAGTATTCCACCTTCAGCTGCTTTGTTATAGTAGTTATCACATTTATAAAAAAAGTCAGCCTGATCACTGAGCACTAAAAACCCATGAGCAAAACCTCTGGGTATGAATAGTTGGGTACGTGATGTCTCCGATAATAATACAGAATAATGTTGTCCAAAGGTAGGTGACGATTGCCGGATGTCTACGGCAACGTCCAACACCTCTCCTCGTAGAACTCTTACAAGTTTAGCCTGCGCATGCTCACCGGTTTGAAAGTGCAACCCTCTTAATGTTCCCTTAATTGATCTTGATTGGTTATCCTGAACGAAGTTAACTGCAACACCTGTTTCTTTGGAAAACCGTTGTGCATTAAAGCTCTCAAAAAAATATCCTCTCTCGTCTTCGAAGAAAGTATCGTGTATTAAAAAGCAACCTTGTAAGTGTGTTTGTTCTACTCTCATATTTTTACCGGTTGCTGTACATGTTTGTATAATACTGTTTGTAGTTGCCTGATGTTACATGCTCAAGCCATTCTTTATTGGTTAAATACCAGTCTATTGTTTCACTTAAACCTTCCTCGAACGTAACTGATGGTTTCCACCCTAACTCCTTATTGATCTTTGTTGCATCAATTGCATATCTTCTATCGTGTCCCGGACGATCTTTTACATACGTTATAAGTTCCTCACTTGTACCTCCAGAATTATTCAGCTTTTCATCCATTAGTTTGCAAAGCAGTTTTACTAAATCAATATTTCTCCATTCATTGAAACCTCCAATGTTGTAAGTGTCGTTTCTTTTACCTGAATGGAAAACCGTATCAATAGCAACTGCATGATCTTTTACGTAAAGCCAGTCACGTGTGTATAAACCATCTCCATAAACCGGTAGCGGTTTTTTAGTGATAATGTTGTTTATGAAAAGAGGGATGAGCTTTTCTGGAAAATGAAAAGGACCATAATTGTTCGAGCAGTTTGAAATGATATAAGGCAGATCATATGTTTCTCCGTAAGCTCTTACAAAGTGATCTGATGAGGCTT
>DASVST010000114.1:0-13301 GCA_036387965.1 Segetibacter sp.
TTTAAATGCATCTGGTTTTTTTTAGAATCAGTCGCTACTGATTTTAATTTTTTCTTTTGTTAGTCAGCTTCATCTCTTTACTCTTCATCCGTTGCGTCGCACACTTCAACTTTTACTTTATACTTCGTCATTGCGAGGAACGAAACAATCCCTTATTACATTCTGAACCCTTACCTTTTATAAAGCAGATTGCTTCGTCGTCCCTTCTCGCAATGACGAAGCTATTTGCTTAATGACTATCCGGTTGGTGATCCATCTTCTTTTCTTCTGTACCGCCTACAGTTTCTTCTGTATGCGTCAAAGTAACTATCTGGTCGTTATTTCTAACCTTAGCCAGGTAACTCACATTCGGTAAAGTGTGTATCATCTCCAACACATAAAACATACGACCGCCATTGTCCATTCTATGATTATATACAGGGCTTGTTTTATCATTTACATTTCCGAAAACAATCGCATCACTTGGGCAAGCTTGTTGGCAAGCAACCTTCACATCCCACTCGTTGTTAGCTCCCGTTTTTAGCGGACGACTTTCTTTCTTTGCTTTTAATTTTCCTTCCTGTAAGCGCTGTACGCAGAAAGTACATTTTTCAATAACTCCACGACTTCTTACTGTTACATCAGGGTTTAACACCATCCTCGTAAGATCTTCGTTCATCATGCTGGTAGCTTCAGTAATATGCCCTTCCTGGTTTGCAGGAAAGCTATCAGCACCCATATAATCTGCCCAGTTAAAACGTCGAACTTTATACGGACAGTTATTACCGCAATACCTTGTACCGATACAACGGTTATATATCATCTGGTTAAGACCTTCGCTATTGTGATTGGTTGCTGCAACAGGGCAAACGTTTTCGCAAGGCGCATTATCACAGTGCTGGCAAAGCATTGGCTGAAAAACAACCGAAGGATTATCTAAGCTTCCGCTAAAATACCGGTCAATACGAATCCAATGCATATCATGCGAACGTGCTACCTCCTTCTTACCAACAATAGCAACGTTATTTTCAGCATGACATGCTACAACACAGGCGTGACAGCCGGTGCAACTGTTCATATCAATGCTCATTCCCCATCTTATACCTGGTCTGTCATAAACAGGGTATAGGGTACCTTCTTTTTCAAAGTTGCCGGTGTTTGGCGCGTAATCTTCCTGGAGATGCTGTCTTTTTTGCCTGAACATGTCAGGGTTCTTCAAAAGAGTAGGCATTGTTGTTTCTAAAACAACTTCCGTTCTACCTTCATATGTCTGGTGAGTCTGGTTCTGCGCAATTGTGCCCGAACCTGTTCCTCTTTCCACCGTAATATCATTTACTATATACTGGCGGGTTGTGCCGTTAAAACCAACTAAAGGGTATGCATTTTTTCCTGCTCCTTTAGCGGCTTTCCCCAATTTTTCACTGCATCCATAACCAACGGCAACTGCAATGGTATCCGCCTGCGTACCAGGAACTATTATGATAGGAAGCTCGATAGTTGCTTTGTTAGCCGTTGTTATTTTCAGCATCCTTTTTTCAGGATGTGCTTCATAATTATCAGCATCACCATTTTGGGTAATATCGATGTCGAACATTTTCTTAGCCATTGCCGGAGAAATGATCGCGTAATTATCCCATGTAGCTTTTGTAATCGGGTCTGGTGTTTCCTGGAGCCATGGGTTATTTGCCTGCTTACCATCGCCCATTGTTACTTTCTGATACAAAACCAATTCGGTTCTTGCACTGCCTCTCGGAGTTCCAATTGCTGCTGCAGCGGCACCAATGCCTCCACTGTTAAAAGCAGCACCTCTTCCGCCTGTACGTGTTGCGGTTACGGGTGTTCCTGCAACTGCGGGGGTAGTAGTAGCCCCAGTATTGGCTGTTGAATGCGTAGAGTCTGCAGGGCCTGTTGAACCATGAGACGCACCCGTTGAATGAGGGCTTCGGTTTGTATAATTATCAGGAGAAAAGCCAGTTGGTGTAATAACCCCATCCTGTAAAGCTTTATCCCAATTACTTTCAC
Source organism: Segetibacter sp. (assembly GCA_036387965.1). Lineage (GTDB taxonomy): Bacteria > Bacteroidota > Bacteroidia > Chitinophagales > Chitinophagaceae > Segetibacter. The sequence continues at coordinate 2,002 of DASVST010000114.1, forward strand.
CACCTAATCTTCCCATCCAATAACCTCTTAAAAATCCAAGGTAATCAGTCGGTGCACCACTCCATTTTAGTAAACTATCCTGGAAATGACGTGTCTTAAATAACGGGTTTATAGTAGGTTGAAGAAGCGAATAGAAGCCAGTTTTTACTTCAGCATCTCCCCAGCTTTCAAGGTAATGATGATCAGGAATTACAAACTTGCAATGCTCTGTTGTTTCATCCATCTTTTGGTTGAAGGAAACTGAAACCCTTAACTTTTTAAGTCCGTCGATAAAACGTTTATTGTCAAAATAGCTGTAAGCAGGGTTAGCTCCATAAACAAGTAATCCGCCTATACGACCTGCATTCATATCATTTACGAGTGCAGCGATATCGGCATCTATTCCCTGGCGTGTATTATTAGTAACTGACCAATCGATGGTTGTTCCACCAGAACCGATCAGTTCATTTATTCCATTTACAATTATTTGGGTGTTTACATCATTACTTCCGCAAACTACAAGACCTGCACCACGGTTTGCTAACAGTAATTTTGCTGTTTTCTCTATTCCTTTTTGAAGATTAGCATCAGCTAATGGAGCGGCAGTTACTCCTGTTCCACCCATTGCAGCATATAATGCAAGAGCAACAGCGCCGGTGTCAGATGGACGATGCTGATATCTTTCGTCTGCATTTGCACCGGTCATACTCATCATTCCTTCGAACTGAATATGACGGCTCATTTGTGGATTCTTCTCGTTTATTTTTCTTGTTACGCCGTATTGCTTTGCATATTCAACCGGGCTTAACCATGTACCAAGAAAATCAGCACTTAAACTCACGATTACTTTTGCAGCCTGAAAGTTATAAGAAGGAATTGCTCTTCTGCCATAGGAAGCTTCATTAGCTAATAACATTCCGCTATAACTAACTGCATCATAAGTTACATGGCGACTGCCGGGGAACTTTGCTAAAAATTGGGTAATTACATCTCTTGTTGTTGGTGAAGTGATCGAGCTGGTCAACAGCACCAAAGGAGCACCGCCTAGTCCCGCAATTGCACTTCCAACCATTTGATCGAAAGCTTCAAAAGTGCTTACTTCTTTGCCATTCGCCATCGGAAAACGAAGGCGGGCATTATCATATAGATCTAAAACTGAAGCCTGAACTCTTGCTGATGTGCCGCCTCTTGTTATAGGGCACATCTCGTTTCCTTCAATTTTTATAGGGCGACCGTCTCTAACTTTTGCAACAACACTTACCACATCGCCGTCCTGCACATAGGTAGTTGCATAATAGTTTGCAACTCCTGGAGTAATTTCTTCTGGTCTGTTTGTAAAAGGAATAGCTTTTCTTACGGGCATTTCGCAACTTGCTGCTGCTGCGGCGGCTGCTGTGCTAAAGCCGAGGAATTTTAAAAAATCGCGACGAGGTGTTTTAACCTCGAGAAGTCCTTTATCATCAGCCTCAAAAGGCAAATCTTCCTGGAACTCATCATCAGCAGCAATTTTATTAGCAGTTGTTTTGTTTAGCTCTCCGAAACTTTGCCAGTACTTATTTTGCTCCATATTTTTTAGTTGTCGGTTGACAGTTGACGAAATTGCCGGTCAACATCCTTCTATCTTATTATTTACCTGTTAACAGGAAATTATTTTAGTAATGACACTTTTGACACTCGGTACCCCCAATTCTTTCAACGGTTATACCTTTGTCCTTATCAATCAATCCTTTCTTCAGATCATCATGAAACTTTTGATAGATACTATAGAAACCATTGTCAGCAAACTGGACTTTAGTTTCACGATGACAGTTTACACACCAGCCCATACTTAAATCTGCAAACTGGGCTACTTCATCCATTTTTTGAACTTCTCCATGGCAGGTTTGACAAGCTACCTTTCCAGCCTTAACGTGTTGAGAGTGATTAAAGTAAACGTGGTCAGGAAGGTTGTGAATTTTCACCCACTCCACCGGTTTCGCCGCGTTTGGATTCCACGTTTTTGAAACTGCAGGATCGAAACCGGCATATTTATAAAGCTTTTGAATTTCAGCCGTACCATTTACTTCAGAACCATCTTCCCTATAAATTTTTTCTGTTCCGGTATATTCATTAACTGCAAGGTGACAGTTCATACAAACATTAATAGATGGAATATTTGCATGCTTTCCCTCCTGTGCACCACCGTGGCAATACAAACAGTTTATTTGGTTTACCCCAACATGCACTTTATGAGAATAAAAAATTGGCTGCTCCGGCTGGTAACCCGGTGTTCTGCCTAACCCGATTGCACCTTTTACAGTAAAATATCCGCCAACACAAAACAAAACCAATGTAAGTATAGCTATATAAGCCTTATTTCTCCAGAACGGTACAGGTTCATATGCCGGCTGACCTTCTTTTTCGTCGGTAAGCTTTTTTAAGTTGCTGTTTACCTGTAATAATATTAGGGCGACAACAGCAAGTATGAGAGTAAGTATCCCGAAAAGCAAAGTGTTATCACCTTCTCCCGAACCACCAGCACCGCCCGCGCCAGGTGCAGCCGCAGCATCAGGAGCAGCTGCCTGTGTATTAATATAAGTTAAAATAGCTCCAATCTCCGGATCTGTAAGATTGGTGAAGAGGTTCATCGGAGTTTTATTCCACTTGTTATACAGATCGTTAGCATATTTATCTCCTGATTTTAGAACTGCCTGGTTGTTTCTAATCCATGCATATAATCTTTTATCGTCGCCCCATCTTTCCTGAACTCCTGCAAGTGCAGGCCCTGTAAGGTCTTTTTTAACTGCGTGGCAAGATGCACATTGTGACTGGAACAGAGCCCTACCATCCTGTGCAAACAAGTTTGTAGAAAATATAATGGATGCAGTAAAAAATAAACTGAAGTATAATGTTTTGGTTAATCGTCTGCTATGAATCATATACACAAAAAGTTGTGTGTTTGATGAGTAAAAATTTCCCTGAACGGCTGCAAAAATATGTCACGATATTGACATAATATCAACAACAAAAAAAATTTTTATGTGAGTCTAATCAAAATTTTTACGTATAAGGAGTTTTTTATTTTGATTATCAACTTTGTAGACATGTAACAAAAATGTACCACAGCTTTGTGCGGCAATCTATTACTCAGGTTTTTCAAGCACTTTTACAGCTTATTATACACGGTTTAAAGTAGACCGACCCACACTAAGAGTAATTAAAATGAGAATATAATGTCCAGAGCAGGTAGCATAAATTTGGAAGAAAGTAGCAATATCAAAATTATAGGGATTGCAATATTTGCTTCCGGCACAGGAACAAATGCGCGAAACATTATCCAGTATTTTGCAAAACATTCTTATATAAAGATAAGATTGATTGTTAGCAACAAAGCGGGCGCTGGTGTATTAGATGTGGCTACTGAGCATGGAATCAATTCCTTAATAATTGGAAAAGAAAAATTCTTCAGGGACGGTTATGTTGATGAACTAAGGGGGGCAGGAATTGATTTTATTATTTTAGCAGGGTTTCTATGGAAAGTGCCACAAGTGCTGGTTGACTCTTTTAGAAATATGATCATTAATATTCACCCCGCTTTATTACCAAAATATGGCGGAAAGGGCATGTACGGGTCGAAAGTTCATGAAGCTGTTATTGCTGCCAGAGAAAAGGAAAGTGGAATTACAATTCATTATATAGATGAACATTACGACAACGGAGATATGATTTTTCAGGCAAAATGTAATGTATTAGATGAAGAGACGCCAGAAAGTCTTGCGACTAAAATACATACGCTGGAGTATGAGCATTTTCCAAAAGTAATAGAAAAGTGTGTGTTGAAAACAGCTCATTGATGTAGCAATCTTATTCCCATATTCTCCCAAACTCGATTAAAACCTTACAATCTTCAAAGGCAAATTCGAACTGGACGTCTTTGCCTTGGCTTTTTAGCTGTAAAACGTTATCCTGAAGTTGATAAACCTCCACCTCTTGTATTTCGCAGTTGATAATTAAAAAATAATTTATTTGCTGCGACTGATAAATCTCAAATTTTGTATGCCTGTCTTTTAAGGCTGTAGATGGCGATAGAATTTCGACAACTAATGCAGGGGAAAAATCCAGGTACTTTTTTGTTATTTCGTCGCATACTACCAACATGTCGGGTTGCAATATGGTCTCTTCTGAAACTTTATAATCTATTGGTAGATATGCCTTACAATTGTTACAAGACCTTAATGCTTGTCGGTATTCTGTAACAACATTTCCGCCTACCCTTTGATGCTCAGGTACAGGCATCGGACTCATTGCATAAGGTATTCCATCAATCAGTTCCCACTGACCTTCCCAATGCAACCAGTCTTCATAAGTGTAATGGGGTAATATTTTTACTCCAGATGACATTGTCTTTCTATAGATCGAAGTTAAAAAGATGTCGTCCATTATCGTCTCTAAATAACCAACATGTAGTTTAATAAAGATTACAAGGAAAACATGCCGGAAGTTTATTTTATGATAGCACCGTTCCTTGTTATAAGCACTTCTTTGAAGACGTCATTCTTTTTTAAATGTGCTTTGTAAATGTCTGTTCCGTCTGGCTTATCGACTTTATGTGCTGTTGCAATATTCCACCCAATAAACCGAGTCTGAAGAACTACTTTAGCAAGTGCAGGTAATCCCCTACTGCCTATTTCTGTTTCTGTTGCAAACCATTGACCCTGCGGATTAAAGATGGCGGTCGTTCTTTTACCAGCCATATCAAAAGAAGCTACAAAGTTTTCATTATCCTTTTCCCACTTTACATTAGTTGCTCCATCAAATTTTTGCTGAAAAGCATCTGTAACAACTGTGGGAGCTTGCCATGCAAACGCAGTGAGAGAAATAAAGAGTATATTAATTATTAGCAGTATCTTTTTCATGATTGTTCAATGTTTAAATAAGCCTTCATACACATTCCTGTAATTTAAACAAAAATTACACCAACTGCTTCTCCATATACATTACCCCAGGTAAAGGGTTAACGTAATAAGCTGAAGTATTATGAAACCCATAACGTTGATACAGCTTTATAGCGGGCTGAAGCCGTTGAAGAGTATCAAGTACCATCTTTTTATAGCCTTTCTCTGTAGCATCTTTTAATAAAATTTTTACAAGCTCCTCCCCAACTTTACTACCTCTAAAATATGGCTTTACGTATAGTCTTTTCATTTCACATACGAGTTTCCCCAAGTCTTGAAGAGCTATACATCCTGCAGGTTCTTGCTCCTGATAAGCAATAAATATAGAGCCGTGTGGTGCTCCATACTTTTTTAAAGGATCCTTAAGTTCATCGTCAAAATTCTGGAAACATAGATTTTCATTTAATTCGATAAAGTATTCTTTGAAAAGCGACAACGCATTTTCCAGGTCTTTGCCTTCCTTTTCTATTCTTTTTATGGATAACATCTTCAAATGTAAAAAGAGCTTTAGGAAATAAGACAATCATTATCTTTCAGAAAATATTGTGAATGAAATTTTTGTGGACACTCTTATTCGTATCGTTTATTGCTGTGGGTCAGGAGAACCCGGATATAATAATAAGAAATGGGAAAATAATTGACGGCACAGGTAATTCGTGGTTTTATGGAGACATCGCCATTAAAGACGGAAAGATTATAAGAATAGGTAAACTTCACAACTTAAAAGGGAAACGGGAGATTGATGCAACGGGACTAATTGTTTCCCCCGGTTTTATTGATGTGCATACCCATATAGAAGGTGATGAAGTGGAAAATCCTGAAGCGACGAATTTTATTTATGATGGTGTGACGAGTGTCGTAACCGGCAATTGCGGCGGATCGAGACCTGACTTAAAAAGATATTTTACTATGCTTGATAGCATGAAGATCTCTGTGAATGTAGCTTCGTTGATAGGACATAATACTGTTAGAAGAGCAATCATTGGTTCGGCTAATCGGGAACCTTCGGCAGATGAATTAAACAAGATGGAAGCGTTGGTGGAGCAGGCAATGAAAGATGGTGCTGTAGGCCTTTCAACGGGACTTATTTATATACCGGGAACATACTCAAAAACTGAAGAAATTATACAGTTAGCAAAAGCATCTTCAAAGTATAACGGTCTTTATGCCTCGCATATGAGAGACGAAGGTGATAGTGTAGTACAGGCGATTGAAGAAGCGATAAGAATAGGAAAAGAAGCAAACCTTCCGGTCGAAATTTCTCACTTTAAAGTAAGCGGACAACAGAATTGGGGTCGATCTGATCAAACCGTCGGCCTTATAATAAAGGCAAGAGAAGCGGGTCTTGATGTGACGATTGATCAATATCCTTATACAGCAAGCAGTACGTCATTAAGCACTTTGATACCCGATTGGATTTTAGCTGATGGAAGTGATTCTGTTAATGCAAGATTGAAAAGACCGGATGTAAGAAAAGCGGTAAAGGATCAAATGATCAGGCAGTTAAATAAAAGAAGATTGAATCATTGGAGTTATGCAGTAGTGGCAAATTATCCGTTTGATATTACCTTAAATGGGAAAAGCATAGAAGAAATTAACAGGTTAAAAGGCAGGCCACTTACCTCAATATTTGAAGCGGAAACAATAATTGAAATGATGGAAAGAGGCGGTGCAGGAATGGTTTTTCACGGCATGAGCGAAGATGATGTTAAGAACATTATGCGTTATCCATTCAACATGTTTGCATCTGATGCAAGTATAAGAATCTTCAACCAGGGGGTTCCTCATCCAAGAGGTTACGGTACAAATGCAAGAGTGCTTTCAAAATATGTTAGAGAAGAAAAAGTGCTGTCTCTTGAGGAAGCGATAAGGAGAATGTCTTCACTTCCTGCGCAAAAGTTTCAACTAAAGAACAGGGGATTGCTAAAAGAAGGTTTTGCAGCAGACATACTTGTGTTCAGCGAAAAAGAGGTACAGGATATGTCAACATTTGACAAACCGCATCAATATTCAAAAGGCTTTAAACATGTACTTGTAAATGGAGAAGTTGTAGTTGGTGATGGAAAACATACCGGCGTAAGAAGTGGTAAAATATTATTAGGCCCTGGCGTAGCAACAGCATTAAATTAAAAAATGAGCAGAATGAAAATCATATTACTACAGCTACTATTTCTTGTTTTATTTATCTCTAACTCACATGCCCAATACTACCAAAAGTTCCATAAAAAAGCTCTTGTAGTAGATACACATAATGATGTTCTGATACAAGTAATGAGAGGCAGAAATATTAATGATGATCTAACCGGAAAAACTCATTCTGATCTTAAGCGCTTTAAACAAGGCGGTGTTGATGCCCAATTTTTTTCCGTGTGGAGTGATGAAACCTATGGCAAAGACAGGGCATTCAAATACGCTAATCAACAGATTGATTCTTTAACTGCAATTGTTCAACGCTATCCATCCAAAATAATGTTAGCTACAAATCCCAAAGAACTGATGCGAGCAGTAAAGCGAAAAAAGCTTGCTGCGCTAATCGGGCTTGAAGGCGGACACATGATTGAAGACAAAATTGAAAACCTTGAAGCGTTATTCAATAGGGGAACTCGTTATATGACGCTCACATGGAACAACTCAACGTCGTGGGCAACATCCGCTGCAGATGAAAGCAAAGCTGATTTTCCTGCAAGTAAAAAAGGACTTACAGAACATGGAAGGTCGATTGTAAGGAAAATGAACGAGCTTGGAATGCTGGTTGATCTTAGCCATGTGGGAGAAAGAACTTTCTGGGATGCAATCAGCATTGTAAACAAGCCGGTACTAGTTTCCCATAGTTGCGTTTATTCTTTATGTCCTGTTCCCAGGAACTTGAAAGACGATCAAATTAGAGCGATAGCAAAGAATGGTGGTGTTATCCATTTAAACTTTTTTTCGGGGTTTTTAGATAGCTCATTTCAAAGAAGAAACAGGGATTTTGTAAGACTCCATAAAACTGAAGTGGACTCACTTAGAAAGGCAAGTAAAACATCTTTCGAAATAGAAGAATGGATGGTTGAAAGATATCCGAATGAGGCAGCAACAGCACGTCCACCATTATCTATCCTCATAGATCACATTGATTATATAGTTAAGCTGGTAGGTGTTAACCACGTTGGTTTAGGTTCTGATTTTGATGGAATAACATCTGCACCTCAGCAGTTAGATGCTGTTTCTGACATGCCTGTAATAACAAGGGAGTTGTTAGCAAGAGGATACAGTAAAAAGGACATAAAGAAGATTTTAGGAGAAAACTTTATGCGTGTTTTCAAAGCTAATACGCCGTAACTTCCTTCCTACTCTCTCTTATTCTTTGTACATTGGTTTCCCAAACCTCTTTTCAACTCTTGCATTATGAGAAAATTTCTTGCACTACTATTATGTATAGTATCCATCCAATCGTTTTCGCAAAAAACTGCAGTTGCTATTGCTGATAAGCGATTTGCAGGAATTGAAAAAGAACTAGATCAACTCTTGAAAGACTGGCATGCGGCAGGCTTTGCTATAGCGGTTGTTGAAAAAGATAAAATCATTTATTCAAAAGGGTTTGGATATCGCGATGTAGAGAAAAAACTTCCAGCAACGCCAAATACGTTGTTTGCAATAGGATCGGTTACAAAATCTTTTACAGCATCACTAATCGGACTACTAGAAAAAGATGGTAAGCTCGATATAAATAAACCTGCTTCAGGTTATTTGCCTTCATTGAAATTTTATAATGATGCAATGAACAACACTGTTACACTTAGTGATATGATGAGCCATAGAACCGGCTTACCGCGTCATGATTTCTCATGGTACCTCTTTAGTACAGATTCGAGAGACAGCATTTTGCAGCGGATCAAATACCAGGAGCCAACTGCCCCTATCAGGCATGTTTGGCAATACAACAACTTTATGTTTACGGCACAGGCCGCAATTGCTGAAAAAATCACCGGTAAGAGCTGGGAAGAAAACATCAGCGAAAGATTTTTAAAACCTCTTGGTATGACGAATACCAATTTGGACATAAAAGCTCTTGAAACATATACAGAACCTGCTGTTGGTTACGGTTTAAAAAAAGACAGCATCATCAAAAAGTTAGATTATTATAAGATTGCCTCAATGGCGCCAGCGGGTTCGATCAATAGTAGTGTAAACGAAATGGCAAACTGGGTAATCACCTGGATAAATGGAGGCAAGTTTAAAGGCAAAGAAATATTACCTGCCAAATATGTATCGCAAGCCATCACTTCTCAATCAATTGTAAATCCCGGCTTTCCTTCAAAAGAAAAACCTGATCTGCATTTTGCAACGTATGGCTTTGGCTGGGCATTATCATCGTATAAAGGTCACTATAGAGTTGATCACGGCGGAAATATAGATGGCTTTTCTGCCAACGCAAGTTTCTTTCCAACCGACAGTATTGGGATCATAGTATTAACAAACCAGGATGGTTCAAGAATACCAAGTTTAGCCAGAAATATAATTGCGGACAGGCTGCTAGGTCAAAAGTATTTTGACTGGAATGCAGATGCTAAAACGGCTTTTGTGAAAGCAAAAGCCCAACAGGCTGAGGCAAAGAAGACAGCAACGTCAAGCAAAAAACCTAATACAACAACAAGTCATCCTGTAAAAGATTATTCCGGTATTTATAACAATCCTGGTTATGGCGACTTTAATCTCTATGTAAATAATGATTCATTGTTTGCCCAGGCAGGTTCACAGGCATTATGGCTTCGGCACTTTCATTACGATGTTTTTGATCCGTTTGTAAAAGATAAGATTGATGGAATTGATACTGTAGATGGCGCACTTCCGATGAAATTGCAATTTGCCATGAACACTACGGGTGATATTGAAGGCTTCTCCATCCCGTTTGAGGCCGGTTTAAAGCCATTAATTTTTACGAAGCAATTGAAGCCAATAGCTCTAGCCGCAAATGATCTGCAGAAGTATGTAGGTGATTATGATTTAAATGGTGCGGCTATAAAAGTGTATGTAAAAAACAACGTGTTATATGCTTTGGTTCCCGGGCAGCCCGATTACGAGTTGGTACCTGTTGATAAAGACAAATTCGGCTTAAAGGTGGCCTCAGGCTACTTTACTTTGTTTGGTGTTGATGCTAACAATAAGGTAAAGGATATGACTTTTATTCAACCTAACGGCAACTATACAGCAATTAAAAAATGATCTCACAATCTTTCACCATCAATTTTAGAGCATGTCACAACTACTAATTATTGGAGCAACCGGTGTTCTCGGAAAAGCAACAACAGAGCTTTTTCTTAAAAACAATTACACTGTCACTGCATTTGTAAGAAGCCCTGAGAAAGCATCTGCTCTAAGAACTGCGGGTGCACAAATAGTCTGTGGTGATTTGGTAAAACCCGAAACACTAACCAATGTATTTAAGAATGCTGAAGTAGTTCTTGCTACAGCGCACAGCATGATGGGTAAAGGAAAATACACTTCTGAAGCTGTAGATGATAAAGGTCACCGGCTGCTTATTGATACCGCTGTAAAAGCAGGTGTGCAGCAATTTATTTATACCTCTGCTTATGGTGCTTCACCGGATCATCCCATAGATTTTTTTAGAACAAAGCATAAAATAGAACAGCACTTAATCAACAGCGGACTTAACTATACCATCCTTCGCCCCGCTGCTTTTATGGAATGGCACATCCATAATCTTTTAGGCAAAGGACTTGTTGAAAAAGGGAAAACAATGGTGTTTGGAAAAGGCAATAATCCAACAAACTTTATTGCCGCAAACGATGTAGCACAATTCGTTTTGCAGGTATATAAAAATGAACAATTTTATAATTCAATTGTAGATTTATCAGGACCGGAAAACCTTACTAAGAATGAAGTAGCTTCCCTTTACTCAAAACACTTGAACAACAAAACCCGCATCACTCATATACCACGGGGTGCACTAAAAACATTTTCATATTTATTAAAGCCGATACATCCGGGACTTGCAAGAGTAATGGGCTTAAGCCTTTTGGCTGATATAGGAGATGCAACAATGGCTGATAGTTCTTCGGTACAACGCTTTGGCATTACTCCCACAAAGGCAGAAGATTTTATAAAAACGCAGGTAGTAAATGCTAACTAATATACCGTTTACCTATACATACCCATTTCACAAAAATTTCATTCACAAGTATATTTAGAATAGATTACCTCATTTATGCCTAAACCCCTCAAGCGAAAATGAAGAAATAATAAAAAGCTACCTCTGTATGTTGCTGAATGATATGACCACGGGCACTATTATGAAGTTGTACGTGAGGTGTACACAAGGAGTACCAAAGACACTAAAGTAAACCTGATAGCATCTTAAAAATATAGGGATAGCTACTAAAAACA
>DASVST010000115.1:0-1663 GCA_036387965.1 Segetibacter sp.
TGAGCATTGGCTTACAAAATATAAAATTGATGGTTACAGGTGGGATCTATCTAAAGGCTTTACACAAAAGCAAACCTGTGATAACAACGGTGCAAATTGTAATGCCGGAGCAATGGCAGCTCACGATGCAAGCCGCATAGCAATTCATTCAAGGATCTATGATAAAATTCAGGCTGTTTCGCCAAACGCTTATAGCATTTTAGAACATTTTGCAGATAATACTGAAGAAAAAGAATTATCAGCAAAGGGTATGTTATTGTGGGGCAATCTCAACTTTAACTTCAATGAATCCACAATGGGTTATTTAGCCCAATCAAATTTTGAAGGTGGAATTTATAAGAAAAGAGATTGGGCTCAACCGCATCTCGTTACTTACATGGAAAGCCATGATGAGGAAAGGTTAATGTATAAAAATTTGAATTTTGGCAACAGCACAAACCCATCACACAATACAAAAGACTTAAACACAGCATTGAAGCGCGATGAAATGGCAGCATCTTTTTGGGCAATGATTCCTGCACCAAAAATGTTGTGGCAGTTTCAGGAACTTGGTTATGATTATTCTATAAATACATGTACCAATGGAACTGTAAATAATGCATGTAGATTAGATCCAAAACCGATCAGGTGGGATTATTTAAATATTCCAAATAGAAAGGCATTGTATGATGTATACGCAAAGCTTTTTAAGCTACGAAACACACCTAACTTTCTTCCAACTTTTATTACTGATAATATTAGTTACAGTCTTGGTGGAGCATTCAAAACATTGCAGGTATCATCAGACTCTTTAAAAATAACGGTGATTGGAAATTTCGATGTAAATGCTACCACAGGCTCTGTCACTTTTCAAAATTCCGGAACATGGTATAATTACCTGAATGGTGGTACCCGAACTGCTTCAGGCACTTCAGAAAGCATCACCTTACAACCTGGCGAATATTATGTGTACACAAACAGGGATGTAAATAATCTTACACCAACACCGGTAAGAAACGCTGATAACATCATTACAAACATGAGGGCTTCGATATATCCAAATCCTGTTAGCAGTAATACAATAGTAGAATATGACTTACCTGAAAGTGGCAACGTGGAAATATCAATTATAAACAATGTAGGGCAGCGGGTAGGTAACTTGTTTAACGGTTTTAAACCAAAGGGAACTCAACGACTTTTAGTTAGTTCACCAGGTTTTAAAACGGGTAACTTATCAACCGGAACTTATTTGTTGAAGATTAGTATAAATGGAAAAACAAAGATTCAACAGTTTATAGTCCAACATTAAAAGAAGATAAAAATGCATCGGGTAAGCATCAATAACATATGATCGGTTGTCTTTTGCCTGCTGACCAGACGAGTTTATTTATTAGAACGAGACCAAACTTTGTATAACCAAAATCAAAATTGAACACTGTTTAAATGTAAACCTTAGATTATGACTTTAAAACGACTGCTTAAATTACTTATTCTGCCATTGCTGCTGTTAACCCTGCAGGTAGTGGCACAAGAACGGGTTGTAACCGGAAGAGTTACAGACGTGAAAGACGGTTCGCCAATTACAAACGCATCTGTGGTTGTAAAAGGCGGTACAAAAGGAACTTCAACGGGCACAGACGGATCATTCCGTTTATCGGTTCCTACAGGTGCAACTACCTTAGTG
>DASVST010000116.1:0-1820 GCA_036387965.1 Segetibacter sp.
AATAAATCGGCTACAGAACTCACGTCTTCCGTAATTGATGATGTTATTCCTGCTACTTATTACGGACGTGTTTCTCATTTGTTTGTAGCAAAAGGAGAGCATGTTTGGGGAACCTTTGATGAGATGACTAACGAAATTAAAATACATGAAAATGCAGAAGGGGAGAGCGAGGATTTGATTGATAATGCCGTGGTTAAAACATTAGCAACTGGTGGTGAAGTATTCCTTCTTGAAAAAGAGCAGATGCCCGCAGAATCTCCGGTGGCGGCATTAATGAGATACTAAAGATTATGGTTTAATAAAAAAGCAGCGCTGAAAACGCTGCTTTTTTATTTGGCTAAAGGAATGATCTATTTATTTGTCCGAAAATTTTTCATTGAGGTTTAGTACTTCAACTTCACCATTATCATTAACCAGGTATATCTTAAAGTACAAATTGTTTTCAGTGAAGTAATCCTTCACAATTTCAATGACAGCCTTTGACCTGCTTACGTTTGGAAGTGCCATTGCTACAAGAACATTATGGTTAGAATAATATTTTCCAAAGTTTACAAATGAGCTAAATAAAGCATCAGAAAACCATCTTTTTACCTGTTGTGTCGCCGATGTCTTTTTTGATGAAAGAGAATTTTCCTGTTCTTCAAAAGTTTTTGGATAGCCTTTTACTTCAATGATTTCTTTCTCGAAATACTTTGATCCTACAATGACCAACTCTTCTTTACCGGAGATGTTTATTGAAACCTGCTTCTGAATTTTATAACCATTTTCTTTCAAATATTTTTCAATACTTGCTGATATAAATTCTTCAGAAAAACATACACTGTCGTTCTCGGTCAATATTAAAGGAGATATTGAATATGCTTCCATTTCAGAATAATTATGTCTTTTTCATAAGACCTGATTAAGGTACAAATCGTTGCTTAAACAGCTTTAATTCTTTCCACAAGTTTTAATGTTTGTGGATAAATACAAAGTCATAGTCAAAGTATTAAGGCTGTGTCTTAGGTAAATATGTCGTGATGTCAAACTGATTTTCAATTAAATACGCCATTTATCATTTCTGGACCAATCTTTGCAAATGCCATTGAAAATTATCATTATGAAAAAATTATTTTTCTCAATGCTGTTAATTGCAGGGATTGCATTTAGCAGCGAAGCGCAAAAATTAAAATATTATTATTACCCCGGTGTCAATGTATATTTTGATGTTGCAAACAAGCAATACATATATCCATCAAATGGTACATGGACTACAGCTGCAGCATTGCCAACAGGTGTAGTAGTAACTAACAAGCCTCGTGTTATCATGTATAATGCAACGCCTGAAATATGGCAAAACAACCAAACGCATGTAACTAAGTATAAGACTAAAACTACGCATCTTCCAAAAGGTAAAGCAGTTGGCTATAAAGGAACTAATCCAAATAAGCCAGTTGTTAGAGCTAATAGACCAGTAGCTAAAACAAAGGTTAAGCAAAAGCACTAATTGCTTTCACGCATAAAAAGGCTGCTTTTTAGGCAGCCTTTTTATGCGTAATAATATATGCTAATAAAATAGGGCAACAGTTAGTCTTATTAAAACAACCATCAATGCAAGATGAGCAATCGTTATACTTAATGAGTTTTGCATTTTCTTCGCCTGCACAAGCTTTAAACAGCTACTAAAAAGAATGTCCCTTTCTGCAAAATATACGATGTGCTGAACCTTCCAATCCGTTTCCTTATACTTCATAAACAAAAAATACTTAAGAAGTAAACTGATCTTGATTAATATAAGGATAACAGTATGAGTCTTTGAAAGAAGAAAAAGAAAATTCTGA
>DASVST010000117.1:0-13011 GCA_036387965.1 Segetibacter sp.
TTTAAATCATTGTGAATTATCTTTCTTACAATGTTGCATTTTCTGTTTATCAATATACATAAATGTAAGTTTGTGTTATGCAAATCACGTTCACAATAGAAACCATCAAAGAGGCGTGTAAGCAAGTTTGGGAGGCAGGCAAAGCCTATGAGGTGTGGGCTTTCTACGGAGATATGGGTAGTGGGAAAACAACATTTATACATCACCTATGCGAAACATTAGGTGTTACATCAGCTATTAGTAGCCCAACCTATGCAATCATCAATGAGTATGAAAGTACAACGACCGGAACAATTTATCACATGGATTGGTATAGGTTGAAGGATGAAAATGAGGCTATAGAAGCTGGTGTTGAAGACTGCTTGTATAGTAATAATTTGTGTTTGGTTGAATGGGCACAAAAAGCCGAGTCGCTGCTGCCGGAAAAATCCTTCCAGCTAAAAATTGAGCTTGTTGATTTTGCAACAAGGAGAATCTCCTTTGACGTATAATGAAGAACTGTTATTCAGTAAAAATCTGCAAAAAACGTCTTAGCTTTATATTTGGGTTTTCAAGCCCTTCTCTGAATATTCAGGTCACAAAAAGCTATTCATGGCATCTTCAAAACCTCTTGTAAGTCCCTCATTCAGCTACGAAACTCTTGAAGAGACTTTGGATGTAAAACCTAAGGGTACCCAGTTGCATATCGGCATCCCGAAAGAAATTGCTTTCCAGGAGAACAGGATTGCATTAACTCCCGAAGGTGTGAGTGTTCTAATAAGCAATGGACACAACGTTGTGATGGAGCATAAAGCCGGGGATGGAAGTAAATACTCGGACAGAGATTACAGTGAAGCGGGTGCTAAAATCGTTTACGATAAAGCAGATGTTTTTAAAGCACCAATTCTCGTAAAAAGTGCTCCTGTTGTTGAAGAAGACCTTCCCCTTTTACAGCTTAATCAAACCATCATTTCTCCAATTCATCTTTCTGCAATGAAGCGTGAATTCTTAGAAAAGATGATCGAGAAACGCATTACAGGTTTGAGCTTCGAAAACTTAAAAGACGATAGTGGAAATTATCCAATTGTTCGCAGCATGAGTGAAATTGCCGGTGGTGCAATTATGCTGATTGCCGGTCAATTTTTAGGTTGTGCAAACGATGGCAAAGGTGTTTTGTTGGGAGGAATAAGCGGCATTCCACCAACGAAAGTTATTATAATTGGTGCAGGCATAGTAGGTGAGGTTGCAACAAGAACTGCGCTTGCATTGGGTGCTTCGGTTAAGGTTTTTGATAATGATGTTTATAAATTGAAACGCCTGCAAAATAACCTGGGCGTACGGGTTTGGACAAGTGTTATTGAACCTAAAATATTAGCCAAACAATTAAAGACATGTGAAGTTGCTGTTGGTGCAATAAGCAGCCAGTTTGGAAGAACACCGGTTGTAGTAAGTGAAGAAATGGTTGCTGCAATGCGACCGGGTAGTGTTATTATTGATGTGAGTATTGATCGTGGTGGTTGCTTCGAAACAAGCGAAATAACAAGCCATAAAAAACCAACTTTTATTAAGCACGGGGTTATCCATTATGGCGTGCCAAATATACCGAGTGGTTTTGCCAGAACTGCAAGCCAGGCAATAAGCAATGTGTTAATGCCGCTGCTTTTAGAGATAAGTGAAGAAGGAGGAATCGATGAAATAATTTGGCACAACTTCAATTTGCGTAATGGCATTTATATGTATAAAGGGCATCTTACCAACTTTTATTTAAGCCAAAGATTTGACCTGAAGTTTACTGACTTGAACCTATTAATTGCAAGCAGGGGACACGGGTGATTTCTGCTATTTATAGTCAGCAACATTAATTTCTTCAGTACAAAACGAGTATTCGTTCACATCATTACTGCTAACGATAGTCGTTTTCTCTTTGCAGTAATTTTCAATTAAATGACGATACAGTTCGTAACCTGTTGCATCCATATTTGTGCATGGTTCATCAAGCAATAAAAGTGGTGTATCGGTAAAAATAGCCTGCGCAAGTTTTACTCTTTGCTTCATCCCCGAAGAGTAATATCGTATCTGTTTGTTTGCTGCCTTCTCTAAACCAACTATCTCAATAATATCCTTGACTGAAATGCCAACCTGGTAATTTTTAAACTCACCATGAAAGAGCAAAAATTCTTTTGCTGTCATTTCTTCTATCACTTCTAAATAAGGTGCGCAGATAGACACATGTTTATGAACTTGATCTGGCTCAGTTTGTTTATCATTTATGTGCCATTTAATTGAACCCTCACTCATCTCTATGCTGCTGCTTAGTGTTTGAAGCAAGGTGCTTTTACCGCTGCCATTTGGACCAACAATAGCATAAGATCTGCCGGCAAAAAATTCATAATTAAGGTTCCTGAAAATCCAATCGCGGTTGAAGCGTTTGCCTGCGTTAGAAAGTAACATCCTCATTAGAAGATGTTTTGGATGGGCGCTTTATTATTCCTGAGCGGGAATTTTGAACGAATTGAACGATCTCGTCTCTTACAGGAGATATTTCCCTGGAGTTACATATTATTTCTAAAGCTTGCGTGGTGGGATGCCCCTGTACAAATAAAATATGATAGATAGTTGAGATCTCGTCGATGACTTCTTTAGGGAAGTTTCGACGTTGTAATCCTACAGAATTTATCCCCGAGTACACTTGGGGATCTCGTGCTACTTTCACATATGGAGGTACATCTTTTCTTACCAAAATCTGACCTGCTACATAAGAATGAGCACCAATATGTATGAACTGCTGAACACCCGATAATCCGCCAAGGATCGCATAATCATCTATAGTAACATGCCCAGCTAATTGTACAGCATTAGCAATAATAACGTTATCGCCAATTATGCAATCATGGGCAACATGTACATAAGCCATCAGCAAACAATTGCTACCAACTTTTGTTGTTAGCTTGTCTTTTGTTCCCCTATTAATTGTTACATATTCTCGTATAGTGGTATTGTCGCCAATAACAACAGTTGTTTCCTCTCCAACAAATTTCAAATCCTGTGGAATAGCCCCTAGCACTGCCCCCGGGAAAACTTTACAATTGCTGCCGATTCTCGTTCCGCTAAAAATTGACACATTTGACATGATATGAGTGCCTTCACCAATCACAACATCTTCATGAATAATAGAGAAGGCATCGATAATTACGTTGCCTCCAATTTCGGCATTGGGATGTATCTGAGCTAGAGGGCTAATCATTCCTTGGTCTTTTTACTATTTGAGCGGTTAGGTCAGCTTCAGCAACAATCTTACTTCCTACATATACAGTTCCTTTCATTTCACAAATACCGCGTCGGGGAGGATAGTTCAGTTCCATTTTTAAAATTAGCGTATCTCCGGGAACTACTTTCTGTTTGAATTTACAATTATCAATCTTTAAAAAATAGGTGTCGTACCTATCATCGGGGTTGTCTTTCGGAATCACGAGAATTCCTCCACACTGAGCGAGTGCTTCTGCAAGCAATACACCAGGCATAATGCAGTTCTCAGGAAAATGCCCCTGGAAAAAAGGCTCATTGTAAGTAACATTCTTGACACCAATAATATGAGTGTCTGAAATTTCAATTACCTTATCAACCATTAGCATCGGGTACCTGTGAGGCAGAATTTTCTCTATCTGATGTACATCATAGACTGGTGGCTTATCAGGATTATAAGGAGGGATATCACCTTTTAATTTCTTTCTTTTAATGTGTTCCTTTATTTTCTTGGCAAACAAGATGTTCGTAGCATGGCCAGGTTTGTTTGCAATAATATGTGCCTTAAAGTTGAAGCCCGTCAGGGCAAGATCGCCTATCACATCAAGAAGTTTGTGACGTGCAGGCTCATTGTCAAACCTAAGATCGATATTATTCAGGTATCCTGTGGTTGATGGAATTTCAATATCGCTAAAATGCTCTTTCAGCTTTTTTTCCTGATCATCTGTTACCGGTTTGTCAACAACAACAACCGCATTATTTTTATCACCACCTTTTATGAGATTGTTATCTATTAGCCATTCAAGTTCGTGAAAAAAACAAAACGTTCTGCTTGGTGCTATTTCGGTATTAAATTCTGAAATGTGGGTTAAAGCTGCATGCTGTGTTCCTAATACCTGCGAGTTAAAATCTATTAAAGTATTAATTCGATACTCGTGATAAGGTAGCGCTACCATTTCCACCATCTTTTCCTCATCAACAAAAGTGATGTTATGATCTATGGTGTAATATTTTTTTGGTGCATCCTGCACTTGTAAACCAGCTTTTTCAATGGTTTTTACGAACTCCACAGCACTTCCGTCTAAAATAGGCACTTCTTCGCCATTGATTTCAATCAGTGCATTGTCTATTTGCATACCAACCAAGGCAGCCATTAAATGTTCTATAGTATTAACTCTTGCACCTTTACTTTCTATAGTGGTACTTCTGTTCGTTTCAACAACATTATCTACGTCTGCTTTTACAGTCGGCCTTCCCGCAATGTCTATTCTTTGAAAGGTGATTCCCGTATTTGCAGAAGAAGGTTTGATCGTTATGGTAACAAACTCACCCGAGTGAATACCCGTTCCTGAAATTGTGAGATCTTCCTTGATGGTGTGTTGGAAAGACTGATCGTTACTACTCATAAGCTCTATAAGCCACGAAAGTAAGAAAAGTATCGGATTTGTATAAAACGGAAGTGAGTATAAGTCCGGTAAATAGAAATTACATGATACGAAGCGTGAAGGCTGAACTACGATTAAACGTTAGCTCTTTCTTCCACTAAATGCTTCACAAGGTTCTCGAGTTCAGTTATTCTTTTTTCCAGTTCAGGAAGATTTCGTGTAACAGCCTGGCTTCTTAAGGCGCTACCATATTCGAAGGCAGGAGAGCCTGTAACGGAAGTTTTTGGAATTTTTATTGACTTGCTCACCCCGCTTTGTGCATTTATTTTGGTGCCATCGGCGATTTGTACATGGCCCACAACACCCGCTTGTCCCCCTATCATTACATTGTTACCAATTTTGGTACTACCACTTACACCCGCCTGCGCCGCGATTACAGTATTGTTTCCCACTTCAACATTGTGAGCGATCTGGATTAAGTTATCAAGCTTAGCACCTGATTTTATAACTGTTGAACCAATTGTAGCGCGGTCTATAGTGGCGTTGGCTCCAATTTCTACATTATTCTCTATCACAACATTGCCAATCTGTGGTACCTTTTTGAAAGTGCCATCTCCCAATGGTGCAAAGCCGAATCCGTCGCCTCCAACTACGGTACCTGAGTGTATCGTTACATTTTCGCCCAACTTGCAATCGTGGTAAATTTTAACTCCTGGATGAAGCAGGCAATTATCACCAATCTTTACATTGTCGCCAATGAATACTCCCGGAAAGATTTTTACGTTATTTCCAATTTCACTTGCATCACCAATGTAGGCGAAAGCTGCAACGTATACGTTTTCTCCAATTTTGGCTGATGCAGAAATATAGGATGGTTGCTCTATCCCTTGTAACTGCCGTGTCTTTATTTGCTGGTAATGGTGAAGTAGACTTGCAAACGCAGAATAAGGATCTGAAACTCTTATAAGTGTAGCGGTAAGTGGTTGTCTTAGCTCGAGATTTTCGCTGATTATGATTACTGATGCGTTCGTTGTATATAGATAATCCTCGTATTTTGGATTTGCCAGGAAAGCTAATTCCCCTTTCTGAGCCTGCTCTATTTTCCCAAAGCTTGTAACGGAACTCTCAGGATCGCCTTCTATTTTTCCGTTCAACAAAAGGGCTATTTGGGATGCAGTAAACGTCATTTTTAGTTTTTTAACCAGCTCATATCTTAATGCAAAGTTTAGAATCTATTCATAAAAACAAAGGTAAAATTTTTTAATAGGGCTTGCCAGTGTTTTTTGAATCAGCGCATTATCAACTTCAGAAATATCTTTAACCTCTCCGTCCTTAAATAAAATGTTTATTCGCTCGTCATTGATCCTATACATGGTATTAGCGGCATTACCCGTAAAAACAAGGTAGGATGCATCTTCGTCACTAACATTCAACTCATGACAAACGGATTCAATTTTCTGTTGCACCATTTCTTGCGAAAATGGCTCAGCCTGCAATTTTATTTTAAGTAAGTTACGATTTAATAAATCAGAACATAGTTTGCTTAATATCTTATCAGGATGTTTGCTCCAGATCTTTAACGCATGAATGATATCGTAATCGTCTAATGAGCAAAAGTGTTCAATCCCTGTATCATCCATTGAACTGCTAAAATCTTTTAGAAAGTAATCCAGGGATGTTCTTGTAACAAGATTTTTATCATCAGTAGAATAGATGTGTTTTACCCGTTCAATTGAGTTAATCAGCATTTTCTCGGCAACGAGTACAGTTTTGTGAAGGTAAACCTGCCAATACATAAGCCTTCGTGCAACCAGGAACTTTTCTATGCTATAAATTGCTTTTTCTTCTACCATCAATTCACCATTATGTACAACAAGCATCTTTAATATTCTATCATAGCCAATAACCCCTTCACTTACTCCCGAAAAGAAACTGTCCCTCGTCAGGTAATCCATTCTATCGACATCTAACTGTCCACTTACCAGTTGATGAAGAAACCTTTTTGGATATTTATTAGTGAATATATCTATTGCCATTTGCAGTTTCCCATCCAGCTCTTTATTTAACCACTCCATTATTTTCAATCCCATTACTTCATGATCTATCCCCGGAAGCAACACATTTTCAAGCGCATGGCTAAAGGGTGCATGACCGATGTCGTGCAGCAATATTGCTGCCTTTGCAGCTATCTCTTCTTCTAAAGTAATCTCTACACCTTTACTACGTAATTCATTTATAGCTATACACATTAAGTGATAAGAACCTAAAGAATGATGGAGCCTTGTGTGAACCGCACCGGGATAAACTAAATGCGCCATAGCCATCTGGTGTATCCTGCGAAGTCGTTGATAGTATGAGTGAGTAATTACACTAAATATCAAAGGATGTTGTATAGTGATGAATCCATGTACGGGGTCATTGATTATCTTGCGCAGGGATTGTGGCATGAATATGTTGTTAAATTTTATACAACGAGCAGCAAATCTACAGTTCCCTATACTAATAAGGTACTTTCACAAAAATTACATGGCTTATGGTAGCAGCTAAAATATTATGGGTAGATGATGAAATAGAAAGTTTTAAGAGTCAGAAGCTTTTTCTTGAGAATAAAGGATACGATGTTCATACACTTACGAACGGTTACGATGCGATAGAGTACGTAAAAGAAAATGCAGTAGATGTTGTTTTAATGGATGAGTCAATGCCAGGACTAACAGGACTTGAAACACTGGCACAGATAAAAGAAGTTAATAGCCAGATCCCAATCGTTCTTATCACGAAAAATGAGACGGAAAACTTAATGGATGAGGCTATTGGTAGCGAGATAAGTGACTACCTTATTAAGCCTGTAAACCCAAACCAGGTTTGGCTAAGCCTTAAAAAAATAATCGATAACAGAAGATTGGTTGCTGAAAGAACTACAAGTGCTTACCAACAACAGTTTCGCAATTTGTTTATGGCTTTGAATGATAATCCAAACTATAACGAATGGATGGACATTTATAAGAAGCTTGTATACTGGGAACTTGAAATGGAGAAGAGTGATAGTCCTGAAATGCAGGAGATCTTGCACAGTCAAAAACAAGAAGCAAATACGGAGTTCTTTAAATTCATAAGTAAGAATTACACTTCGTGGATAGATCCGAAGAATGATGCACCCATAATGAGTCATAATTTGTTGCAGTATAAAGTACTGCCACATGTAGAGCCTGGTGTTCCCACGTTTTTTCTGTTGATAGATAACTTAAGATATGATCAATGGAAGGCTATACAACCGTTTTTCGCTGAGTATTTCAGAATACTTGAAGAAGAAACTTTCTACAGCATATTGCCAACAGCAACGCAGTATTCGCGAAACGCAATCTTCGCAGGTTTGTTACCAATAGATATAGAAAAAAACTTCCCGGTTGAGTGGAAAAATGATGATGAGCAGGGAGGCAAGAATTTATACGAGGAAGAGTTCTTTAGAGGTCAGTTAAAGAAGCTTAGAAAGACTGATATAAAGTACAGCTATACCAAGGTCGTTAATAACCACGACGCCCTGCAGATGATGAATAATATTCATAACCAATTAGGAAATGATCTAAACGTCATCATTTATAATTTCGTCGACATGCTTAGCCATGCCCGAACAGAAATGGAAGTGCTTAAAGAATTAGCCGGAGACGAAATAAGCTATAGGAGTATTACAAGAAGCTGGTTTGAACATTCCCCATTATTTCAAGCATTGAAGAAGATTTCCGAGAAGAAGGTGAATTTAATCCTTGCTACTGATCATGGAACCGTAAAAGTGAAAACACCATACAAAGTCATCGGCGACAAACAAACTACAACGAATCTTCGTTACAAACACGGTCGCAATTTAAACTATGAACCAAAGGATGTACTCGCATTCAAAGATCCCCGCCAGGGTGGTTTGCCTGTACCGAATGTAAACTCGTCTTATATTTTCGCAAAGGAAGACGGCTTCTTATGTTATCCAAACAACTACAATCATTTTGTGAATTATTATAAAGGTACTTTTCAACATGGAGGAATCAGCATGGAGGAAATGATTGTTCCCTTAGTTAAGATGGTGAGTAAAGTTTCGTGATTAGTTGTGGATAAAGACAAATAGAATGCACGTTTACGATGCATAAATTTGTGACAGTTAAAGATGAGGAGCAACAATGAAGTACAACCCGCAGACACTAAATAAACTTGAGAGAATTTTCAGCGAAGCTGAATATGTTATTCGTTATGAAAGGGGAAATTTTCAAAGTGGATATTGTATACTTGAGGATAAAAAGGTGATCGTACTAAATAAGTTTTTAAGTACTGAAGGAAAAATAAACACTGCTATAGAGCTATTACCTCAGCTTAAGATAAACTACGATCTCCTTACCCGCGATTCGCAAAAAATCTATGAAGAGGTGATGAACAAATCATCTGCCGCAACATTAGAGTTGTAGATTTGCAGGGTGACCTACCCAGCCATAACAATAACCTTTCTTGGTACAGGTACCAGCAGTGGTGTTCCAATGGTTGGTTGCGATTGTGCCGTCTGTACATCAGGCAATATAAAAGACAAGAGACTCCGAAGCAGCATTTTAGTACAATCCGCAACCACAACAATTGTAGTGGATGCAACCCCCGATTTTCGCTATCAAATGCTTCGTGAGAAGATTAGAAAAATTGATGCAGTTTTAATTACACATCCACATAAAGATCATGTTGCAGGTATCGACGATACTCGACCATTTCAATTCTTCCAGCACGAGCCTACACAAGTGTATGGAAACAGAATTTCACTAAACGGAATTCGCAAAGAAATTCCATATGCGTTTGAAGACGTTAGGTATCCTGGTGTTCCTAAAATAGACTTACGCGAAATAGATCTAATACCTTTTTCCATTGGTGATATTCCTATTACTCCCATACTTGTTTGGCATCACAAAATGCCTGTTTACGGCTTTAGGTTTGGAGACTTCACTTATATAACAGATGCAAATAGGATCGATGAGGAAGAAAAGAATAAGGTAAGAGGAAGTAGATTTCTTGTTTTAAATGCCTTAAGAAAAGAAACACATATTTCCCATTTCACTTTAGATGAAGCCATAGGTATGGTAAACGAGTTAAAGGTTTCAACAGGATATTTTACACACATTAGTCATCAATTGGGACTGCATGATGAAATTTCTTCCATGTTGCCCCAAAATGTTTTTCTAGCTTACGACCAGCTCCAGATCTCCCTTTAGTAGTTCACGTTAGGTTTTATTTGTATATTAATGTTTCATTACCTCATCATGAAACGTTGGTGGCAAGCTGTTGTTAAGGATTATTTTACTTTTTCCAAAAGAGACAGAGTTGGTATTGCCGTGCTGTTTGCTATTGGTGCATTTCTGTACTTCTTTCCGAAATTCATTGTTGTTAAACGAGCGCCAATAGATAATTCTGCTTTTGAAAAAGATATTGCAAGCCTGAAAATATATGCTGACAGTAGCAGACCCTATAAAAGCTATAGGAGTGATGATGAAAACTTTGACTATTACGAACCAAAGAAATACGCGTTTGAAAAAGATGCGAAGGGTGAACTATTTACGTTTGATCCAAATACATTAGATGCTGCCGGATGGAAGAGGCTTGGTGTTCGGGATAGAACCATCGAAACGATTCAAAAGCTGGTTGCTAAAGGCTTTAAGTTTAGAAAGCCGGAGGACATTAAAAGAATATATGGCTTAAGACCAAATGAGGCTGACAGGCTTTTGCCGTTTGTAACCATAGCAGGTAATAATACTTCATCACCTTCCCAGCCATACGATAATACTAATCCCACTTATACTTCTTCGTCGCCATCTACAAGATACGTAGCAAAGGTTATAGAGATAAATTCTGCCGATACATCTGCGCTCATAAGCCTGCCCGGCATTGGTAGCAAACTTGCTATGCGAATAATAAACTTTCGTGATAAGCTGGGAGGATTTGCATCCATCGACCAGGTGCGGGAAACGTTTGGATTGCCTGACAGTACATTCCAGAAAGTGAAAAGTCGCCTTCAATGTAATAGCAGCAGTGTTCGAAAGTTCAATATAAATACTGCTGATATTAATACGCTTAGAACGCATCCATATATAAAGTGGAATATTGCAAATGCTATATTTAATTACAGGCAGCAGCATGGAAATTATAAGTCATTAGATGATCTTAAGAAGATCGATATAATTAATAATGACGTCTTCAACAAAATTGCTCCATATCTGAGCATATAATTATCAATACATCCAAAGTGTAACAGTTTAACTAGCCTCTTTGCTGTATTTTTGCCGCTCAACGATTTTTTTTGCATATGAATTTTCACGCTTCAGAATTAACGCAGCAAGTAGCACAGACAGCTCGTGATTTCGCTAATCAGCACATTAAACCCCATGTAATGGAATGGGATGAAACACAGGAGTTCCCGGTGCACATTTTTAAAAAATTAGGTGAGTTAGGTATGATGGGAGTACTTGTACCAGAAGAATACGGCGGTGCAGGATTATCTTATTTCGAGTACAATATTATCATACAAGAAATATCTAAAGTTTGTGGGTCTATTGGTTTAAGTGTGGCAGCACACAACTCTCTCTGTACAGGTCACACATTGCTTTTTGGTAATGAAGATCAGAAAAAGAAGTATTTACCTAAACTTGCTACAGCGGAGTGGATAGGTGCATGGGGGCTTACAGAACCGAACACCGGTAGTGATGCTGGAAACATGAAAACTGTAGCTACAAAAGATGGAGATAACTGGATAATCAATGGAACTAAATGTTGGATCACTCATGGCAATAGCGCAGATGTAGCAGTTGTATTGGCAAGAACAGGAGAGGCCCGAACAAGCGGTAATAGCACAGCCTTTATTATTGAAAGAGGTACTCCGGGTTTTAGTGCAGGTAAAAAAGAGAACAAGTTAGGAATGCGTGCAAGTGAAACATCTGAAATGATTTTTGATAATTGCAGGATAAGCGATGCTCAACGTTTAGGCGATGTGGGCGATGGCTTCAGGCAGGCGATGAAGGTGCTTGATGGAGGTAGAATTTCAATTGCCGCATTAAGCATTGGTATTGCAAAAGGTGCTTATGAAGCTTCTATAAAATATTCAAAAGAGCGCTACCAGTTCGATCAGCCTATATCAAATTTCCAGGGCATTAGTTTTAAGCTTGCTGATATGGCAACAGAAATAATGGCTGCAGATTTATTGACCTACCAGGCATGTGATTTAAAAATGAGGGGAGAAAAAATGACCAAGCAAGCTGCAATGGCAAAATATTACGCAAGTGAAGTTGCTGTGAAAGTTGCCAACGACGCAGTACAAATATTTGGGGGTTACGGCTACACAAAAGATTTTCCTGTAGAAAAATATTACCGCGATGCAAAACTCTGTACAATCGGGGAAGGGACAAGTGAAATTCAAAAGCTTGTAATAGCCCGTGAAGTTTTACATTAAAATAAAGGCTGCATTATCTGCAGCCTTTATTTTTTAAAAGAAAATTTGTTATCCTAAACCACCAAAGCCACCGAAACCACCAAGGCCCGAAGCTCCACCGGGCTTATCTGAATCACCTGATCCACCAGAAGTAAACATCTGGTCTACAGCTCCACCCAACATTGGAAATTTCTCTTTCACAAATTCAGCAATCGTTGTAAGAGCTTTTTGGGCTTGTTCAGGACTTAGGTTTGCTTGTTTTGTAAGACGTTCGATTATTTCTTGCATGATAAAAGTTTTATATGATGCTTATACTTATCTAAAAAAGCATTCCAAGAAAGTAGGGGCACAAAAAAACCCGTGGAGAACCACAGGCTTTTACCTTTTAATCGAATTAAACCATAAGCTTGATGTTTTATAGGTCTAAGTTATGATATCAAGACGATATTTATCTTTTTTAGGATGCAAATTTTCCATGCAGTATTCTTTTCAGTTGGGCACAATATTTATGCTTAATACCTTTTTCTATTTTGATACCAAAAAATCCGATTTTTTTCAAAAATGACCATTTTCTTACCAAAATGGGCTACTTTGCCTGCCATTTCCGTTAGAATTGGAGCATTTTCTAACTAAACCAAAAACTGCTTGTATGGACATTAAACAAATTCAGGAGCTAATCAAAATCATTAATAGAAGTAACATAGGGGAACTGAGCATCGAGGACAAAGATTTCAAAATAACGATCAGGCAAAAAGAAGAACCGGTTCCGATTTACTCGTCTGCTCCGCCAGTACAGTCTTATTCGCCCCCTCCACAATTACAG
Source organism: Segetibacter sp. (assembly GCA_036387965.1). Classification (GTDB taxonomy): domain Bacteria; phylum Bacteroidota; class Bacteroidia; order Chitinophagales; family Chitinophagaceae; genus Segetibacter. The sequence continues at coordinate 12,875 of DASVST010000117.1, forward strand.
AACAATGCTCCACAGGTTTCGCAGCAGGCACCCGCTTCGCAGCCAACCCCATCGACGCCTGCAGAAGGTGGCAATTACGTAACTATTAAAAGCCCGATGATCGGTACTTTTTATAGAACCCCAAGTCCAGACAAACC
>DASVST010000118.1:0-2069 GCA_036387965.1 Segetibacter sp.
CTTAAAAAGCTTGCTGATTCAATAAATAAAAAAGTTACCAGGATTGAAGAAGCATTATATCAAACAAAATCTAAAAGCGGCCAGGATGTTTTGAATTATCCGATAAGACTAAATGATAAGATATCAGGATTGTTTGATGTCGCTAGCAGTGGGTATAATCCACCAAGCAGCCAGGTTAGGGCAGCTTACCAACAATTAAGTGGCGAAGCTGATAAACAACTTACTGCTTTAAGACAAGTAATGGATAATGAAGTGAAGGCATTTAATAAATTAATTCATGAGAAGGAAGTGCCTGTAATAGGGGTAAAGAATAAACTGCACTAACTGCCTATAACAAAAATCCCGCTTTTAAAGCGGGATTTTTAATTTGTTTTCCTTTTAGCCTATTGGTTTTTCGTGGCAATTGGATAAACGTGGTTTTTCAAGAATTCTCTGGACCAAAAAGGTTTTTCAACATTGGATAAAAACGGGGTTCATTTAGAACATTGGATTTTCATAAAGGGACAAAGATTATGCATTATTAAAACGACTGGCGATCGCTTTATTATATTTTAAAAAGGTTTTAGTATGCCCGAAAGAGACATCTAAATTAAATTGTTGAGTAGTGAGAAGAAAAAATCCCGCAACTGCGGGATTAAATTTGTTTCCTGTTAGCCTTGGTTTTTCACGGCTATCTGAAACCATGTTTTTTAAAGAATTTCCGGATTAGTGATCAGGATCATTGGACTTAAAACGGGATTCATCGAAAATGTATTCGAAGGGACGGTGGATTATTGTGAATCAAAGATAATTTCCGGGATCTTGCCAGTAGATGCGAAAGAGATTTTGAAATGCCCTGAAAAGACATAATTAATATTCGTCATTGTTCAGATCGGGGCGCCTTTGTTGTGTTCGAATAAGAGATTGTTCGTGTCTCCATTCATCCACTTTTTTCGGATCTCCTTGAAGTAGGATTTCAGGTACTTTAAGTCCTCTGAAATCGGCAGGCCGTGTATATACTGGTGGCGCTAATAAATTATCCTGAAAAGAATCAAAGAGGGCAGATGTTTCATCATTTAAAACACCGGGAATAAGTCTGCCGATTGAATCAACCACAACAGCAGCCGCTAATTCTCCGCCGCTTAAAACATAATCCCCAATGGAGATTTCCATAGTTACATACTGTTGTCTTATCCGCTCATCAATGCCCTTATAATGACCACAAATAATTAATAGGTTTTCTTTTAATGAGAGTTGATTAGCAGTTTTCTGATTAAATGTCTTGCCATCAGGAGTCATGTAGATGATCTCATCATACTGCGTATGCTCTTGTAGATGATCGATCGCATTAGCTAATGGCTCGCACATCATCACCATTCCGGCACCGCCGCCGTATTGGTAATCGTCAACCTGCTTTTGCTTACTTGAACTGAAGTCTCTTAGATTGATAACATTTACCTTGAACAAACCTTTTTCTTCTGCTCGCTTTAGAATTGAGTGTGAGAAGGGGCTTTCTAATAGTTGAGGAACAACACTTATGATATCAATCTTCATTAGGGCAAACTTAGTATCAATTCCGCGCTACCTGGAAAGTGATGTTTTGAATTGCCTGGTAAATAACTTTTTTATTATTTTGTTCAGCCGGTATCCAATCGGGTCCCTGGCGTATCACCCTTATTGCTTCTTGTGCTAAGGCGGGATGTACATGAGCATTATTTATAGCTCTAACGTTAGAAATTTTGCCTTCTTTACTAACTATAAACTGAACTGAAACAGTTTGCTGGGCAATTCGTTGTTTTCTACTCAGCTTTATATAATCTGCTGCAAGATTTCCTTTAAGGTTAGCTTCAAGATATTTCCTCCATCCGTTTAAACCGCCGGGGAACATTGCTTCTTTTTCTACCCGTGTGAAAAAAAGTGTCGTATCGTATAGTGCCGGAGAAGCTTCTACAACAACGTTTTGGGAGAATACGCTTACGCTGCCAAGTAGCATTATAGCTAAAAGAAATGTGTTTTTCATTTGATAAATTTATTCGTTTTCTGTAAAATCTTCTAAATCTCTTCTTTCTTTTTTTGTAGGCCTTCCAATT
>DASVST010000119.1:0-4988 GCA_036387965.1 Segetibacter sp.
TCCTCCATCAGTATAGTCATGAATGGGACAATATTTTCATCATCTAAATTCCACAAGCTCATTATGGCATTGTCAACACCGGCTATAAAAAAACCCCTACCAATGTTGCAGTACCCATTTTTATAAGACTTGCCTACTCCAGTTTGGCAGGCACTAAGCACTACCAGCTTCGTCTTCTTCTCTAAAACTTTTTGAATAGTACTTATATTCAAATAACCGTTTTTACTATTCTTTGATGGGGTTAGCGCCAAAAAGCTTTTGTTTGCCGGGTCTTCAAATGATGGAACAGCATGTGTGGCAAAATATGCAAAATCACTATTTTTCATCTTGTTCAAAATGGCATCGTATTGAGCATCCTCGCCTATCAAAGCAGTTGTATTAACGAGTGAAGCAATTATGCTTGCTTCTCTTGCTGCACCGGGAAGGTCAGGTAAGATAATAGACTGACTGCTGTAAAATTTTGGATTGCCAACAATTAAAGGATTGACTGTTTCCAAAAAGTTCCTTTTGCTTACCTTATTAGGGTTTGCCTGAAACACCTTAATGTAATTAGATAAATGCGGAGCAATGGTATATGCGTACCTATCTACAAAATGTTCACTTGAATTTAATGGAAGAGCATGGAAAGGAACTTGCCCAATAATACCATAGGGAATAACTATCACTGCATCAATCTGGTCTTTTTCCATTAATTCGACAATGGTATCAGGAAGCAAAAGCTTGCTTAGTTCTTCAGGAGCGTTTTTACTACCTAAAGTAGCTGTGTCTAGTGTCTTTGCCGTTTTAATATTGGAACGGGGTGAGCGGCTAGAACCTATAATATCAACTCCAAGCCTTATTCTGGTTGCTGCTTCTAATTCTTTGACCTGGTTAAATGTATAATCTGTTTGCTCTTTATGCAAATGCCACCGGGATACGTACCAGATTCTTACTAAATCTGATTCGCTTTCAGAAGCTAATCCTTTTTTCTTCAATGAATCTTTTTTGATTAGCCAATTTCCATAATCTGCTGTACCGGATGTCTTTTTTTCAATCGTGGTTATTGCATCATAATAGATGAAAGCTACCCTATACTTTTGTTCGTGCTCGTAAATAGATAGCACCCAAAATAAGTAATCCAATGGGTATGTACCATTAGGTATATCAGACTTCCCTACAGCGTAGTGGAACTTGCCTTTGAAATCAATAAATTCCTTAATACCGGAAGCATAAGAAAGGTTGAATAGATGAATATCAAGGAGGTCCTGTTCTCCTAAAACCTTACAGTGTATTGAAGGATAGGACGTATACTCCGCCTTTTTTTTATAATCCTCGTTCTTGTACCAAATTTCTTTTTTAGTTTGTGAAAAGCTCATACAGGTAGTTAAGCTTAATAACAATGTACAAAGTGTTTTCATTCTAAATTCGTTTTGTTTTATTTTATTTTTTCAAAGTTTAATAAAGCATTTCATAAGACTTAAACCTGCTACTCTGCATCTGCCTTTACCTCTGGCTAAGCAGTTTTCCAAGTTTTAATTTACATACAATCCCGAGCTTGGGAAACCTGTACAGTACTTCCTTTATCTAAGCTATCGATTTGTTTTCTTAGAAGAGGCTGTCCGTCCAGCATTATTCTATAGTATGTGTCGGACGGACAGTTATTCTACTTAACCTCTTTTGATTAATTTCATTTGCATGCAAGTTGGGTGAACATTCTGTTCTCTTGCAGCAGAATCTAACGTAAAGAAATAAAGTTTGTTTACTGTCGGTTGTATTTAATAGTTTACCTATCTTAAAATTGGGAGAGAAGGTGCTTGATACCAAAAGTGTCAGCCATAAGAAAAGTTGAAATATTATTATGTAATACTGCAATCATTTTTTACATTGTATTAAAAAAAACCGATGAAAGCATACCTGCTACTTTTTTTGTTCGTGATGTCAGCAACATGTGTCACTGCTCAGTTTGTGAAAATCCAGGAATGTGTGTTAGATAATGGAGTTTTGAAACAGATAAACGTGGATTACAATCGCTCGAATGGAGAAAAAAGTCTTTTGATAAACGGTGTAAGAAAAAGTTTAGACGAAGTCTACCCTTTGGAAAGCAAACAGTACATTGCTAATCAGAATTTTTTGATAAACAATGAAGTGATTAACATAGGGGGAGCCTGGTACAAAAAATGGGCATCTACCAGAGGATTATCTATTAAAGAGGTTGTAAAGAAAGGAGAGTATAAAGGGTTCGTGTATTTTGTGTCGAGTGATGATACGTCCTCTTCTAGTATTTATTTGCCTCTACGGAGGGGTTGCGAATTTATCAACTACAGTATTGTAAAGAATCCATGTTTTAAGTCATTAGTACTTACTACAGACGTAAAAGAACCTAAAATAGGCGACAACATTACCATAACAGTGAAGACTCCAGACAAGGGTAAAATAAAGTATGAATGGAAGGCTGACCGTGTTGAGATAAATGGAAAGAAGGACGGAAGAAGCATTGTCGTATCAACAAAGAAAATGACAGGTCCGGGCTATTTCTCTGTTCAAGTATGGGTTTCTCAAGAGGGTAAAAAATGCGATCAGATTGATGCCTTTCTTGAGATTTACGTAAAGCAGTAAAGGCGGCAGAAAAGCCAATCTACAAAGGTGCTTCTTCACGCTGCTTCATCTCTCTTACATGCCAATCGTGCAGCCACCTTCCAGATTCTCCGGCACGCTTAATCACTACATATCATACTAAAGTAAGTATGTACTGCAGGTGAAGCAAGGGACTATAAAACTAATCGCTTAGCAATAAGCTTCTATAATAAGAAGGATAGTCAGTGTAGATGTTTGGTCAATTTTCTCCAATCGTGCCTTTAGCTTTATAAGTTGGTGAGAGTAAGATTGGTGTTCCTATTAAGACGAATTACATGAATGGAGGGTATTCCACCCTAACTATTCTGTCTTCATCCTTGTTTAAAGAGCTTTAATATGTTATATCTACCAGCTTCAACTCAAAACCTGGATATTTTAATTGAACAATGAAATGGCCAATATCATATGCTGCACCCGAATAAAATAGAATTTCAGAGTTGCCTGATTTATTTTTTAATTTATTTACTTGAATGTTTTTCCGAACCCTGTTGTGTACAAAAGAGAACTCTTCCTGATTATCAGCTCTTGTAAAAAGTTCTTTAGGAGAACTAGTTAAGCTGTATATAACCAGCAGTAAAAACTATAATGTCGTAAAATAATTGATTACTGAGCCATAAAAATGTTCGGTCAGTAGCCTGTTTTCTACCTGGCACAAACGAAAGGTCCAGTATATAGCTTGAATCAAAAGCCTTATTAGCAATAATCACCTGTCCGGCAATCCTATCTTTTTGCATTTACCCAGCCGAAGGCAACGGGGTCTTGTAAGCTTTGCAATTTAATCATAATTGACTCTTCCTTACCAGAACGAGTTAATTTATACCACAAATTACTTCCCACCCGAAACAAATTTCCAGTTGTATCTTCCTGGTGCTTGACTAGTTCAACATGTGCTTGTTTTCCCTTTACCACACAAGTATTGTAGGACAGGAATTCACATCCTGGTTTGGTAACTAAGCAAGAAGGTTTAGACTCATTTTGCACATGAGCATTACAAACAGGGAGTCTTGTAGGATAAAAACTTTCGTGCATTCAATGACTGGCTAGCAATCAAAAGAGATAGAACAAAAAAGAAACCTTTTATAATAGATGATTAAAAGTTATTTACATGAAACAGAACCCTGTTTTTGATTACTGCACCACTATGCCTAAATGTTTCAATCCCGACTTCGCCAACACATTATTTGGGTCCAGTTTGAGCATGCTCCTAAAATCTGCTATAGCATCTTCCTTATTACCCGTTTCCATATACATCATACCCCTTAAGAAGTAAACGTTCAAAGGTGTTTTAGATAACTCAAATGCTTTTTTGTAATCGGCTTTAGATAGCTCATTTTCTCTGGCATACCCGTAAGTGGTACCTCTAAACATGTAACAATCAGCAAGAGTCGGTGCAAGTTCAATGCATTTACTAAGGGGTTCTATCGCATCCCAATAAGACTTTCGCATAATGTAATTTGTACCTACATTCATATATTCCTGCGCAGTGAGGGTGGTTTCGTATGGCTGAAATTCGCAGCCTTGCCTAACTGGAACGTATAACAATCCCCTCCAGACTCTCTCAGAATAAACATTCACCCCTTGGTGTTTTCCAACTTTCACTAACTCGTTAGGCCCCATAATACGTTCCTGTCCAAATTTTTTATAAATCCTTCCACGAAAATTGATTGCTTCGTTATTGGTGTACCACAAGTGCTTCACAGCATACTCGCTGCCTTGAGGATACACCTGTGAGAAAGGCTTATAACACCATTCTGCATCACAGTTTTTTCGGCAGTTTTGGTATTATACCAAAAAGCCACCTGCACTAAACTGTCATTCACTAACAGGCACTCTAGTCTTTGCTGGAGAGGGCTGTTTTGAGAAAACACACTGATACTGGTAGCCAGTGAAATGATTGATAGGAATGAGGTAAGAGCTTTCATGCTTTGAGGTTTTTATTCGACAGGTTTAAAATTTGTTTACTTATAAATTCAGAAATATTTATTATTCAGTTTTTACTACTTATAAGGGTCTAACAAGCCAACCCATAATTGTCTATTTGTGCCATAGTTATGAAATATGTGTAGTGTTTTCAAATGGGCATCTCTGATTATCCCTTACTATGGTTTCTGTCAGGAGTATCATGCAGGGGACAAGTTGATTTTAGTTACGACTTTTCAACCTGAGCAGCATCTAATGAAGATAACTTAATTGGACTTTTCCAAAAAGTAGTATTAAGGTAGTATGATTGCCGGGTTCGAGCCACCTTGGGGAGCTCTGAGGTTATTTTCGGGAACTGTAAGTGACGGGTCTTGAAAGGTCTCAGGCTTGAAGAGTATATTAAACTTCCCATCAAGCTCAAATCCATACGACTTCTCTATCTTCTCCCTTTAGTG
>DASVST010000120.1:0-7114 GCA_036387965.1 Segetibacter sp.
TGCTACATAAAACTTCAATAACTGTTCTACTTATTTTTTTGTTGATTAATCCTGCTATATCTAAGGCGCAGCAAGCAGGTAAAATACGCCAGCCAAATATCATCCTCATTTTCGCCGACGACTTAGGATATATGGATGTAGGGTATAATGGATCTGACTACTATGAAACACCTAATATAGATAAGTTGGCAAAGCAGGGGATGCGTTTTACTAATGGATATGCTTCCGGGGCTAATTGTGCTCCAAGCAGGGCGTGCATGTTATCAGGTGCTTATACACCACGCCACCAGGTATATGCGGTGGCAAATACTATGAAGGGACCCATTTCACAAATGCGGCTGGCACCGGTTCCAAATCATTCATCACTCGCTACCAGATTTTTTACAATGGCAGAAGCATTGAAAGCCGCCGGATACACCACCGGAATATTTGGTAAATGGCATTTGGGTGATGAAAGCGATAGTACAGATCCTGCGAGCCAAGGGTTCGATGTAGTAATGGAATCAGGAGACGAGGCAAAGAATAGGAAGCTACGTTTATCTGACGACCCGAAAGGCATTTTCGAAAAAACGGAGGCTGCAAAAAATTTCATCACGGCTAATAAAGACAAGCCCTTTTTTGCCTACGTATCACACAATGCCGTACATGGCCCACACCAGGCTAAAAAGGAGACGTACGAAAAATTCAAACAAAAGAAGGCGGGTACTTACCACGGCGATCCCTTGTATGCCGCCTGTATATATGATTTTGACACTGGTATAGGAGAGTTAATGGATCATCTCGATAAACTCGGTTTAGCTGAAAATACATTCGTACTTTTTACTTCTGATAACGGTGGTACTAATATTACTCCGCAAGAGCCTTTGCGAGGTAACAAAGGTGCCTTTTATGAAGGTGGTATAAGAGAACCTCTCATAGTACGATGGACAGGAAAAATTGCACCCGGCACAGCAAATCATACGCCTGTTATTAACCTTGATTTCTATCCCACTTTTGCAGCGCTTGCAGGCGCTAAGCTGCTGCCTAACCAAGTATTGGATGGTGTAAACATTTTGCCACTTTTAAACGGAAAACAAACTATAAAACGAGAACAGATTTACTGGCATTTTCCTGGTTATTTAGATAAGCCCGTCATCAGGGGAAGGGATTCTGTTTTTAGAGAGCGGCCTGTTACTGTAATGCGAAAGGGCGATTTTAAAATATTTCTATATCATGAAGAATGGGTATTAGACGGTGGCTGGCAAAAGCGGGCAACCAATCGCTCAATAGAGTTGTTTAACCTGAAGAAAGATCCGGGCGAGAGGAAGAACCTGGCAGTATCTAATGCAGCTAAACGTGATGAAATGCTTAATGACTTATTGAAATGGATGAAGACAACAGACGCAAAAATGGCTACAGTTAAAACTCCGCAACAACAAAGAAACATGAAGCGATCCGAAGGGAAAATTTCAAAAGGAAAAGTACTGGATGATGATAATTAGGAACATCCGAAGCCAGTTTAAAGCTGAACTTTTTGCCAAAGGTAGTTTAGTAAAAATCAACACTCTATATCGCCTGCTTAGCCTTCAGTTCTAAATACTTATTTATCGTATTAACTGTAAGCTGCTCCGGTGGAGTAAGTATAGAAAGTATACCATGCTGCTGAAGTTCTTTTGCAATCATTCTTTTTTCAAAAGCGAATTTTTCTGCTACTGTTTTTGTATAAACTTCTTCAACTGTTTTTGCAGGTGTTTCAAGTAAAGACTTTAGTTCTGTGTTTTCGAAGAAAATCGCAAGCAACAAATGATGCTTGGCGATCTTTCGCAAGAATGGCAATTGCCTACGCAAGCCACTAAGAGATTCAAAGTTTGTAAATAAAACAACGAGGCTTCGCTGGCTAACCTTCCTGCGAAGCATAATATACAACTGCTCAAAATCACTTTCTAAATAGCGAGTTTTTTGGCCATAAAGAACATCTAAAATAGCCTGCATTTGAGTTGCGTTCTTGCTTGCTAAAAGAAATGCTCCGACTCTTTCACTAAAAGTTACCAGTCCGGCTTTATCCTGTTTTGTTAGCGCAACATTGCTTAACACCAGCGACGCATTTATAGCATAATCAAGAAGACTTAATCCCTCAAAAGGCATCTTCATTACCCTGCCTTTATCTATAACACAATATACCTGCTGGCTTTTTTCATCAGTAAAATTATTTACCATCAGCTGCCCTTTTCTTGCAGTTGCTTTCCAGTTAAGCGTTCGGTAATCATCTCCCTGAACATATTCTTTTATCTGCTCAAACTCCATGCTATGACCTAACCTGCGAACTTTCTTTACACCAACCTCGCTTAGCCTGTTGCTGATAGCCATCAACTGGTACTTGCGCATTTGTATGTAAGATGGATACACCGGAACATCTGCAGGTTGCTCAAACTTATACCTGCGACTGATCAAGCCTATACTTTCCGAAACAAAAACGTTGACATTACCAAACTGATAAACGCCACGTTTGACAGGGCGCAATTCATAATTAATAACAGTCTTACCGCCCTGCTTTATAGTATCCTTGAACAACACATCACGCCTTTGAAACTGGTGCGGTATTTCATCAACTACTTTTATATCTATTGGAAATACATAACGGTTTTCTACATCGAGCCTTACAGGGTTATCATCCCCGTTACTAAATCTTTCTGCATGTGTTCTTCTTGCAAAAACGCCTTTCTTATTCGAGAATAACAATAAATAATCAATAAAAAAAAACGCTATCAGTGTTAGCAAAGCTACGTATGGTATAATGCCAAGCCATGGTAAAAAGAACCTGCAAATAAAAAGCACAGTACACGCAATAACTGATGCATGCCACCGTGTGGTGAAGAATAAAGGAGAGATGTAATATGAGAAGAAAGACTTCAATTTTCGGAGTGATAAGTTGTAAGTGGTAAGTTTTAGGAATAAGTGATGAAAAGCTTGCGATAATTAATTCTTACGCCTTTTGCACATCTGCGTATCTGCACATCTGCACATTCGGCTTTACCTCGGTACTTCTATTTTCTTCACAATGCTTTCTATTACTTCATCAGCAGTACTTCCTTCCATTTCCTTTTCAGGTGTAAGAATGATGCGATGGCGTAGAACGGAAGGCAGCACTTTAATCACGTCGTCAGGTGTTACAAAATCTCTTCCTGCCATTGCTGCTATTGCCTTAGAAGATTTTAAAACAGCGACAGATGCTCTCGGTGAACCACCAAGAAATATTGCTTTATTGTTTCTTGTCTCGTTTGTTAGTTCAGCTATGTAGCGCATTACCTTGTCTTCTATATGCAAGCCACTTACAATGTTTCGGTAAAGCTTTATATCATCAGCATTTAATACAGCATTTACTTCATCTGTAAAATGTGTTGTTTTACCACTGTGGGTATACTGCAATATCATTACCTCTTCTTCAAGCGATGGATACTTTACTTCTATCTTAAACAAAAAACGATCAAGTTGTGCTTCCGGTAATCTATATGTCCCCTCTTGTTCAATTGGGTTCTGGGTAGCAAGAACCAGGAAAGGCTGAGGCATTGTATAAGTAGTGCCGTCGTAGGTAATTTGCTTTTCTTCCATTACTTCAAACAAGGCAGCTTGAGTTTTTGCGGGTGATCTGTTTATCTCGTCAATTAAAACGATGTTGCTGAATATTGGCCCGTGTTTGAAAGTGAAACTACCGGACTGCGGGTTAAAAACAGAAGTACCCAAAACATCACTTGGCATTAGATCAGGAGTAAATTGTATTCTGCTAAACGGAACATCAATGCAACGTGCAAGAAGCTTTGCTGTTAAGGTTTTTGCCACACCGGGCACACCTTCAATCAGCACATGGCCGTCAGCTAAAATTGCAGCAAGCAGCAAATCAATCATTGCTTCCTGCCCAACTATAACTTTCCCTATTTCGCTTCGTATCTTTTGTACTGCTTCAGTTAATTGAACAAGATCTGTCCTGTTATGTTCCTGTTGATATTCCATTATTGTGCTTGTTTATAAAAGTTTTCTATTTGATGATTAAGCGTAAGCAATAGTTTATCACTCACTGCATATCCTGAATTTACTTCGCCAACCAGTTGAACAAGATAGTCTACATTGCCTTTTTCAACACCGCTTTTCCTGCTTAGTTGCTGAATAAAATTTTCATCAAGGTTTTGAGTCTGCAGATAAAAACGTTGTCTCACATATTCAAGAAAGTAATTAACCTTTTTGCTTGCAATACTGCTATTATCTTTTTGGTTAAAGTATACGCTGCTAACAGTTTTGATAAAATCCAGCGTTGTATTGCGTAATGGTGTTATCACAGGTATAACCCGTTGCCTCCTTTTCATTTCAAAAAGAACATAGATTAGTAATCCAAGTATCGCTAAACGTAAAGCCCACCGCATAAACTCATTTGATAAGAAGAAACGCAGTGGCGTCGTCGCTCCTCCCGGTCCTAACTTGTAATATTCATCCCAGTAAATTTTCTGTACATCTTTGGGTACATATGATAATGCTTTGGCAGTGTATTCCGCGTTATTCCCATACACCATAAAATAATTACTAAAACATAAGGGAGCAGAATGAACGTAGAAAGCACCGGCTCCATGAACGATCTTGATAAAGTTTGGTTGTCCATTATTATTTACCCCAAGTATTACACTTTTAGCAGTATCAAACTTTGAAAAGTATTCATCAATAGTTGACTTCTTAAAAACGAAATTAGCTGGGTTCTTCAAGGAAGGGTTTACAAAATTTACAGATGTAGAATCTTCTTTCAATAAAGAAACTCTTGAAAAAGTTTTGAAGCCTAATGAATCAGTAAATTTCTTACTGAAGTTTACAGCAGATGCAAAAACATAGTTCCCCTGTGCTACATAATTCTTCATTTCATCGAAATCGTTTCCTGACAAACTGAACTGACCACTGATGAGTATATAAGCAGTACCCTTTCCTGAATAATTATTTAGTTGATTATAAACAGGCAGGCGATAAGACTGAAGAAGAGCTTTTGGAAATAAATCTTTTAGCTGATTATAAAGAACGTATCCACCGTACGGATTCTTATCATCTTTACTTAGCGATATCTTCCAATTTATCGGCGTGGGCTTATTAGCTTCTGCAACTATATAAATTACAAGTAGCAAGCCGAAAACAATCATGAAATTTCTATATCCTTTCACGGCTTACAATTGGTTATTAAATTGGGTGAATTGTTCTTGCACTACATTGAACCTTTCTTTATTTATGGGGGTTTCTCCATACCAGGTGTACTCAAAATTGTAGGTAAGAGAAGAAAATAGGGAGTGCCATTTTTTATCTCTTGTTTCCTGCAAATAATCAGTATTTGTTTTATTTAATTGCCAGTTTATGTAACCGCTGTCTGACAATTTTTTTAAAGATTGCAGGTACAGCAACCTTATAGCCAACCTAAAATTTGATGAAGCGATAGCCTGTTGAATAGCTTCTTCGAAAGATATGCCGTGTATGTCGTCGGAAGAGATTGTATAGTTAAGGCTTTCTTTACTGCTCCTGCCAAACAAGCCTCCTTTGTTCATTCCCATTACTTTCAAGACAAAGTAGGTGATGGTTGCAACGCCTATAACTATAAAGACAGTCCACATGGTAGTTCGTCCTCCCTTGGTGCTTAATAACTGGCTTATTTTGAACCAGAACCAGCTCCAAAACCTATCCCACAAACTTTTTGGTGGCTCCTTGTACCTGTCGTATTGAAACTCTTTATCTGCTTTAATCCTTTTTAAAGCATCAGCATTTATTAATCGTTTTTCTATTTGTGCGGTATCTGCTTTTACTTGCTTTTGTGCAAAACAAGGTGTGCATATACTAATAAGAATTACAATTAAAATCCTGCACATCATCAGTACTGCTCTTCTATATTATTAAAGTTATTGCTACTGCCACCGAGGTTATCAAGCCGTCTTAAAATACCAGTTCCGTCGTATTTTTCTGTAAGGCTATAGTAGTTTAAAACGGCAGAAATAAAGTAGACTATGTAGAAAACAAAAGAAAAGATATTAAAGACTGATGTTACCCAAACCACTGTTGAACTAATATCACCCGTTGTAAAATAGGAGATCACGCCTGTTATCAGCCCGATTATTCCGCCTATAACGTTAGACATAACAAAATAGATCAGGAAAGCAATAATGTATATTCCAAATGATTGCCAGAAGTTATCTTTTATTATAACATAACACCTGCTAAAAGCTTCACTGAAACTCTTATTCTCGATCATCAAAATCATTTCAAATGGAACAAATACTACCCAAAAATATGCCCCTGGAACAAAGCAGAAGAAGCATCCTATAATAATAAGCAGAAGGATGAGAGTAGAGAAGACGACCACTTTTAAGTAGTACTTTTTAAACTCTCCCCATACCTCAAGCATCTTGGGTGCTTCACCTTCATGGCGATCGTAAATCTTCACATAAGAGATAATGGCAACTTTCATTGCAACCATGTTTATCCACGCAAATGAATATATTAGTAAAGCATTCGAACCAAAGAGGGAAACCGGAGTAGTAATAGACTCATCACTATCAACCCTGCCTCCAATAATTTGCTCTAAAATTTCACCCATTTCATTTTGATAGATCCCTTGTATAATTGCAGCTGCAAGCATAAATATTCCTGCAATGCCTAGAAAGCTAATTATAAGCGGTTTGAAATTTTGTTTGATGAAAACAAAAGTATCATTTAGGTTTTCGCTAAAATCCCTGATTTTTCTGAGTTCAACTTTTTGTTGAGCCATTGAGTAAAATTTAATTTTTCTGTTTGGTTTACCTGCTTCTCCAATGCAGAATTAATTCTTTTTTGCAGCCGACGCGGATACACAATAAAATACCAGATAATAAATAATAAACTGCCCCCTAATATAGATAGACTTAACGGCAAAGGCATGTTATCATACCTGGTAACAAAGCTTTCTAAAAATGCTGCTGTAATAAATACCGGTACCAGACCTACTACTATTTTTAACCCATCTTTACCACCACGCAAAAACGAGACAGACCTGCTGTATGTGCCCGGAAACAAAATACTGTTCCCCAATATCAATCCTGCAGCACCGGCAATCACAATAGCCCATATCTCCAGAGTTCCATGT
>DASVST010000121.1:0-9580 GCA_036387965.1 Segetibacter sp.
ATATATTGCTCTGTCAATCGTTCTGGTACAAGCATCTAACAAGTCAGCATAACATTCTTTGGGAAGCTTTTTGGAACCTAAAATGAGTCTTATTTTATCCCTTCTTTAATCAATTTCTTCATTTCCCACTTGTTCAAAAACTCAAAAATTTTGGGAACATCATCTTTGTCATTAAATTTATTTCGTCCTTAGATATTATTTGTCCCCCATAATATTCAACATACTCACTAAAAAAGTTTCAACATTTACTATTGCTGGTCTTTAAAGTTCTTCCATTTCTTACATTAATTTGGCTGCAAATTCTACATCCTAAATTATTTCTGATAGCCCATCATAAATGAATGGTTCTGTAGGATCTAAAGCTGTTTTGAAGTCCTTCCTTACGGTGTAGGCGTGTAATTGATTTACAGGAATTTGAAATGTTGCCAGGTCCTTTATTCTTTCTTCACTCAGACCTGTGCTTAACCATTCAGCAGCTAATTCTTCAGTCAAAATGGTTGGCATTCGTTTCTTTGAAATCTGTATCTGTTGCAATACGTAGTTAGCCTTTGTGGTAACTATAGCACAAGTGTCTGCTACCTCACCTGTGTCCTTGTCTGTCCAAGCATTCCAATACCGGCTATAGAAAACTTCACTTTCTTTACGGTGGAATCTGTACATGATTTTGTTTGTTGCCTTAAATTCTTGCCTCTTTTTGCTAATTATAGGAACGTGTCTCCATTCATAAAATCCAGTAGATAAAAACAAACATCTTCTGCTTAATGCAGCATCTCTATACATCATCCTGGGGGAAGCATTTCTTCACTATTGCATGTAATGTACTGAGTGGAGGATGAAATTTCTTTTATCATCCTTATACCCGACCTGAACCTTTTTACTGCTTCACGATTCTTTGATTAGGACGGTATGAAGCCCCATTCCGTTCTTACTATATCCCAATCCCCGTTGTTAGGGTTAGGTTAGATACAGATATTCCCCGTAACTAAATCCGTCATGCAACGAGGTTAAGAGTTGATACGTTTTGAGTTCCTTCTAAAGCTCTTTCAGCCTGATAAACTCTGTCCTTGTTACTCGTTACTTGGGAGGAACCCGGCTAAAGTCAGCGGCAATTTGAAAAAGTTTGAATTGGCGAAACTCCGAACACTTCAAATACTTACCTTTGTATGGACAAGTCAAACTGAGTAAAGTCATGTAAGTTTTGGTAGGTGTTCTTTACTTTAATCGAGTAAAAAATCGAGTAAAATAATTAAGGATTGTAGTTCAACAAGTTAGTCCGGATTAACCTTTCCCGTCCGGTCCGCCTACTAATATCATTAATGCCTTGTAAGTTAACACCTTACAAGGCATTTTTCTTTTTGGGTAAACATTTGCGGTAAACAAAAAATCTTTGTGGTAAGTGAAGTCTAAGATGTGGAACGCTTTGGCGAAAGAGATGGCGTTTACGTTTGCAGCTTTGCAGAAGTAAGAAGTCTATCTACTGTTTTAAGAACCAGTATTTTAAAGGTATTCCAGATAACAAAGAGCCAGGATAACAAAGGTGACAAGATGCACCTGTTGTACGACTACTTAACCAGCAACGAATTTGCTGAACAATGGAAAGCAATACGTGAAGGTTTTATGATCATGCGCTTAAGCATACAACGCGAAAGAGATACAATGGAAAAACTTTGGAAATCCAGAGAAAAGCAACTTGAAAAAGTTTTATTAAACGCTGCACATATTCGTGGCTCTATTGAAGGTATTGCGGGATCTGATGCTGTTAATATGAGTTTGCTGGAAGATGATGGGTTGTTAATTGATTAGGTGCAGTTCGTCTTTTGAGAAACGTAGCCTATGCTTAGCTTTTAGCAAAGTCGCGAAAGATAGTGGTAGTATGGTTATGTCCCATCTCGGATATAACTAAACACATCTACTAACTAAAGAGTTGTGTGTAAGTCAAGCGCCCGAATCACGTTATTCTGGTAAATCAATTGTTCTCTGCCTTGTTGACCGGAATATTCGAGATTAAATAAAAGTGAATACATCTTCCTACGACCTTCTTCGCCATACACATAAAATTCGTTTTTGTTCAAACTAAATAAATTTTGAGCTGCATGATGTATAACTATTTTGGAAATTCCGACGACTGATAAATTATCATATTCTATAGTGTCAAGCGAAGTGTATAACTCACTAAATCTTCGTCTAAAACCTTCTAATGCATCAATATTACCCTGAATGGTATCTGAAAGCAACGTTTTATAATCTTCGCCATCTTCATTCTCGGAACATGGCCAAGTAATAAAAAGAGAAAAACTTCTTTTATGTATTTTTTGGTAGAATATGGTTAAACGAATAACCTCATTAATGCTAATTTTATTTTTAGAGATGTTACCATCGTAATCCAAATTGACAACGTGTACAGGAAAAAAATGAGTGTTACTCCCTTGACTAAACTTATGGTAATTTTCAGATAGAAAAGAACCTATTTCTTTAGGTTCTACTTTTGCATTCACGAGTTTTTCTTGTAGAGCCTTGTAAATCTTCGTGCTTTTTTCAAAGCAAATTATCTTACCTTTTTTAATGTCATATGCACCAGTTTCTTCTAAATACTCCCATTCTAAAAGTCCTTGCTCTGCAAACAACTTTAAATCCTGCATTTCCTCAGCAGGAAAAGTAATTATTCCAAATTCATCAATGCCATCATAAATTTCATTTGCAAATTCAATCCATTTATCCCTAATAAAATCTTTGTGCGTGGAGTTGTGAATATATATTTCTGCCATTCATTATTTTTTTGACTTCCAGTCAACGACCTTATTGTAGAAAATACTTTTGAGCGAATTGATATCCGATTTGGCTTCCTTAAGGGACAATTCGAAAATTAAAAAAATGTCTTCAAGAAATTCCCAGTCTTTTTTTGTGAACTGGTTCATGAAATTTTTATCAACTTCAACTACTGTCTCTTTATTTGTGGATTTTTTTACAACAAAATTTTCCCCGTCTCCTTTTTTACTTGGGGCTTTAAATTCGACTTTAACGGCTAAGGTATTTAGCAGTTTTTTTCTCTCGTTACTCTTTTCAGCCTTCTTTTTGGTTTGTCGCCGTTTAGAGCCTTCTTCAAAAATTTGTTGAACAACAGTTGAAAAGAACTCTTCACGTAAAAACTTATGAACGAAACTTTGAAGAGCTAAGTAATGCGGATGAGTAACTCTGAAGGATTGCCTATCAATGTTCATTGCTTCCTCAAGACCTTCCTCTATATACAATTCTCCTGATATCCAGTTTCTAAAGATTTGGTCAGTATAATTGGGGTAATCCAAAAACGTAGTGTCAAATCCAAATTTTTCAGCGATTGGTATATTCTTAATTCGGATGGAAACACCATTAAGTTCTCTTGGAATTAATAGCTTGTTTTGAGTATAGAAGTAACCCCTGAATTTTATTTTATCAGTCTTTGTTATCTCAATCTCTTTTTTAAAAGACTTTACTTTAAAATGTTTATTTTTTTCTGTTGGAAAGTAGATTGGCTTTCTTAAATAAATCCCATCTAAATCGACTTTGAAATTTAATTGCTTATGAAAGTTTACAATTTCATCGATCACTTTATCATGATAAGTAGGAATAGGTCCCTCGTCTATGTATTCAATAGGAATATAAGATGCTAGATCGAGAATAAACTGGACATATTGACTGTCCTCCCCAAAGGAGTGGAGGTTCTTGTTGGAGTGAAACTCCAAAAGTTCCTTCATATTCTTAAAGAGTGACTTGCCAAAGCTTTTGTTTTTTGTCTTAGCAATTTGAGTTTTGTAGACTTCATCCCTGAAGATCGAGACCACTGTTTCTTTCAAACTCACAAGACGAATTATGGTATAATGTTCACTTTCATCTTCTTCCTCATTTATTAATGTATAAGCGCCCTTTATATACCCGATGATATTTCCCTCATTATCTTTTTTCTCAACGTTTTTATTCTGATAATCTTTTAAATCGATAGTAGCAGTAAATTTGAACTTTTCGTTCTTTTTAGTAGAAATAACCTCGAGAGTGTCGCAAATTTCGTTAACTGCGATAAAACCAATTCCTATCTTCCCAATTAGTGGTCTTCCTTTCTGGGAAACAGACCCCAGATTGCGTTTGTTTGATTTACTAATCCAGGCAAAATTTTCTGAAAAATCTATAGCATTCATGCCATCACCATCATCCATTATGGTTATTGTATCCTCCACGGGTTTCATACGAATAGTTACCAAACTCGCATCTGCATCATAAGAATTATTTATTAACTCCTTAATGCAGCTTGCAGGTGAGCTATATATTCCTGAACTTAGATCATTGATTATCTGGGAATGCACCTTGATTTCTCCGCTTTGGACTGAATCAAGTTGTAATGTTATATCGTCGGTTTCATTTGTCATTTAATAAAGGAAAAAGTCTGGTTTTTTTGCGACTGCCGTTTTCGGATCAGGAACAAAAACTGGTTTACCAAACTGCCTAAGTTTTAAACTTCCTTCTTTGAATTCAGCAATTCTTTTTTCTCCGATAGCTATGTAGCGTTTATATTTTTCGATACCAAGTGAATTTCTGTTATTTTTTAGCGCTGCTATTATTGTTGAGCCCACGCCCGCATATGGATCTAATACCCAATCCTTCTCATTTGTCAACGCTAGTACACATCTTTCCACAAGTTCCACAGGATACTGACATGGGTGAATAGTTTTTTCTTTGTGATTCGCTTTGACGTTTGGTACCACCCATATCTCTTTTTCCCAGTCATTTTGTATAATTTTCCAAATATCAGAAGGGTTTTTCCCCTTGGGATTTCCTGATATCTGCCCCTTCTTTTCACCTTTATAGAACGTCTTGCCGGGATATTTTGCTGGCACTCTGACGCTATCTAGATTGAACACATAATTTTCAGACTTTGTATACCACATTATAGTCTCATATCTTCCAGAAAACCTTTTAGATGCGTGAAGCCCATGTTCGAAATGCCATACTATTCTATTTCGAAGTATAAAACCATGCTTCTTAAAGAGCTGATGATAGAAAATATCTAAGGGCATCATTTCCTTAGTTTTTGGGTTAATGTAATTACCGACTTGCCAACAGATGCTGCCTTTGACATGAAGAAGCACGGACAATTTTGCTATAACTTCTTCGATTTCTTTGCTATATTTTTCCAACGACTGTGTCTTTTCATACTCCTTATCCATGTTATAAGGTGGCGAAGTCATTATTAGTCGAAACTTTCTTTTCTCGGATATCAAAACATCCAATAACTTTTTGGAGTCACCATGAATATACTCAGATTTGACAATCTTCTTTCGATTCTCTTTTTTCAAAATTGTCTGTTTGTTAGCCGTTTTTACCATTATTGTTCTAATTATCAAATGCAATATAGATCCAATTGGAGGCTTATACAAATTAAAGTAACTTTTATCAACAAATTTGATAATGAATATTTAAGTTCTATCAACTCAATACCCAAACCACATTTAATCCTTCAACGAATTATAACTAAGTGAAAGTTTTTGCAGTAGATTATCTTTAATAGATGCAGCAGAAATCTCCTTCATCTGCATTCTTGCTACTAACTAATACACCCACCCGCAATGACTTGCTCATCTAAAATTCCTCGCTTCTGGAAACACCTGTTCCTGTGCGTTTTCCCGAACCTGGCTTCTTTTATTTTGTGCAGCAGGCAGTGATTTTTCATCGGGGTAAGCAAGCGTTAGAATTGGTAAGTTTTCTTTGTTTGATGGCGTGAGTTGGCGGAGGAGTTTTGAGAAATCATAACAACGCTGTACGATGACATGGATAACTTCGCCTTCTATCTGTAGCTTCCCTTCTACCATGATCAATCGTGATTGTAAAATTTCCTTTCGGTATTTCTCAAACAGGTTTTGGAAAATGACAACATTGGCAAAACCGGTTTCATCTTCAATGGTCATAAAACAAACACCGCCTGCAGTGCCGGGTCGTTGACGTACCAAAACAAGTCCGGCCACTTTTACAAAATCACCATCCTTTGCACCAGCCAATTGTTTGGTTGATAAAATATTAAGCTGTTGCAGCTTTTCACGAACAAAACTTACAGGATGCGCTTTTAATGAAAGTGCTGTAGCAGCATAATCGTGCACCACATGTTCTGACGCAGCCATCTTTGGAAGCGATACATCTTCATGCTTTTCTTCGGGTGAAGGCTGACCGGAAAACAGTGCTTCAGATTGATCTTTAGTGCTGATTTGCCACAAAGCTTCACGACGATCTAAACCCATAGATCTGAAAGCATCTGCATCTGCTAACCTTTCTAATGCAGCATTTGACAAGCCAATAGCACGAAGCTCGTTAATGTGCCTGTATGGATTTTTTCTTGCTGAAGTAAGCAGGTTTATGTCTTCACTGCGAACGCCTTTTACCTGCCTGAAGCCGAGACGAAGTGCAAAGTATTTACCTGATTTTTCTTCGAGCTTATTATCCCAATCTGAATGATTAACATCAACAGGTCTTACATCAACATCATGCTTTCTTGCATCAATAACAATTTGTGCGGGTTGGTAAAAACCCATGGGCATACTGTTTAGTAAGGCGCAGGCAAACACATCAGGATAATAGCATTTTAAATAACATGAAACATATACCAACAATGCAAAGCTTGCTGCATGACTTTCGGGGAAACCATAACTGCCAAAACCTTCGAGCTGCTTAAATACACGTTCTGCATATTCATGCGTATAACCTCTTGCTGTCATTCCATTAATAAGCTTCGCATGAAATTTTGAAACACCTCCTTTCATCTTAAATGTTGCCATGCTGCGTCGAAGTTCATCAGCTTCAGTTGGAGTAAAACCTGCAGCAACAATTGCAATTTTCATAGCTTGTTCCTGGAACAATGGAACACCAAGGGTTCTGCTTAAAATTTCTTCTAAATCTTTAGAGGGATATTCTATTTTTTCTTCTCCATTTCGCCGGCGTAAATATGGATGCACCATATCTCCCTGTATAGGTCCGGGACGAACAATAGCAACTTCAATTACAAGATCATAAAAGCAACGAGGCTTTAATCGTGGAAGCATGCTTTGTTGTGCACGACTTTCAATCTGGAAAACACCAATAGTATCTGCTTTACAAATCATGTCATAAACCTCTGTCTCATCTTGTGGGATGTTGGCAAGCGTAAAATCTTTTTCATAATGTTGTTTACAAAGATCAAAGGCTTTGCGAATGCAGGTAAGCATACCAAGAGCAAGCACATCTATCTTCATAAATCCAAGTGCATCAATATCATCCTTGTTCCATTCAATGCAAGTCCTGTCTTCCATGCGTGCATTCATAACAGGACAGAGATCGGACAACTTTCCTTTTGTAATAACAAATCCGCCGGTATGCTGCCCAAGTTGTCGTGGAAAGCCCATGAACTCTTTGGTAAGCTGTAGCACTTTTTGAAGATGCTTATCGTCCGGATTAAGACCTTGTTCAACTATGCGTTTTCCTTTGAACCACTCATCAGTAAACTCCCAGATAGAACTTGAAATTCGGTTGACAGTATCAATAGATAAGCCCATTGCTTTTCCAACATCACGTATGGCTCCCTTTTGATGTTGCTGGGTTACAGTTGCTACAATAGCTGCCCTGTCGCGACCGTATTTTTGGTAGATGTATTGCATCACTTCTTCACGTCGTTCATGCTCAAAATCTACATCAATATCCGGTGGTTCGTTTCGTGCAGCAGAGATAAATCTCTCAAATAGTAAGTCAATTTTTGTTGGGTCAACAGACGTAATACCGAGGCAAAAACAAACAGTTGAGTTAGCAGCCGAACCTCTTCCCTGACAAAGAATATTTTGACTTCGTGCAAATCGAACAATATCATAAACCGTAAGAAAATAAGCTGCATAATCAAGTTCTCTTATAAACTTCAGTTCATGGTTAATTGCATCAATTGTTTTCTGCGAAAGAGATTCACCAAAATGTTCTTTTGCACCTTGCCATGATAAAAAAGCAAGTTCCTCCTGCGGTGTACGTCCTTCACTTGTTATCTCTTCGGGATACTCATACTTTAATTCATCCAACGAAAATTGACATGCTTCTGCAATCTGTTGTGTTTGATTAATTGCATCTGGGAAATACGTAAAAAGCCGAACCATTTCATCTGCTGATTTCAGGTAACGTTCAGCATTTTGATGTAAAAGAAATCCCGCATTATAGATCGTACATTTTTCACGAATGCAGGTCATCACATCCTGCAACTGCCTGCGTGAAGGTGTATGATAATGCACATCGTTTGTAGCAACAATTGGTATGTTTAATCTTTCAGATAATTGAGTAAGTCTGTACAAATGCTTGTTGTCATCTCCGTTGTAACGGCGTGATGCCGCGATGTATAAATTGCGTTTAAAAACATGGTGATATTCTTTTAGTGAAGTTTCAAACGAAGAATCAAGTTCAAATGCATTATCTAATTTTTCGGGTGCTAACGCAATAAATTTTAATCCTTCGCAATGTGCATATACATCGGCTTTGTATAAATTGCATTCGCCTTTTTCTGCACGAAGATTACCAACGGTTAATAGATTGCTTAATCGTGAATAAGCAGCTTTATCAGTAGGGTAAGCTAACAGGGTTGGACCGTCTAATAAGTCGAGCCTGCATCCAACAATTACTCTTATACCTAACTTTTTTGCCGCTGCATGTGCACGAACTACTCCTGCAAATGTGTTGCGGTCTGTTATAGCTATTGATTTGTATCCATACGTCGCTGCCTGCTCCACGAGTTCTTCCGAGTGGGAGGCTCCGCGGAGGAATGTGAAGTTGGTGGTTACTTGTAGTTCAGTGTACATGTTGGTTTTTTTAAACGTCATTGCGAGGAACGAAGCAATCTGCTGAATATATCCATCCATCAATTATAAACAGCAGAAGTACTTAATTCAACCTCCCTTTTCTACTAATCATTTTGTCACTTTCTTTTCCTTGGATGAAAAGAAAGTAACCAAAGAAAAATCAAGAAAGGAACGATTACAGCCCGTTCCTTTCGTTGTTCCTTGATTTAGCTTTAGTGCTACTGTGACTTCAGCATTTGTATTTCACACGAACGCGTCTTATTTACTTATCTTATTGTTAGTATCTCAATTCGAGAACCCGTTCACGTCCAAATCTAAACCCATCAAAGCCCACTGTCCTTCACCATCGTAGTACAAAAGCTTAATTAAAATCCCCATCCGAAAACGCGGTGTAACCGTTTTCGGAGGTCTTTTTGGACAAGCAAAAAAGAAAAAGAACAGGATGAAAAAGAGTGAACCTTTTAATCAATCAATACCAAATCCTTTAAAACTAAGAGCAGATTGCTTCGTCGTACCTCCTCCAAATAACGAGATGTTCATAGTCATCACAGAAGCCATTCATGAAAAAAATCCATGAATAAACCATTCATAGTCTTCCTCATAGTGTCCTGATCGAAACAACCAATACCTACAACCCTCTTCATCTTCTACAGTATAGTAATCCCTATGTTGTCCTTCCTGTATCCACCATTCCTGTTCTATACGTTCTGGTCCATCGGACTTTATTATTTTATGAAGCTTTCCTTTGTAACGAAAGT
>DASVST010000122.1:0-6019 GCA_036387965.1 Segetibacter sp.
G
Organism: Segetibacter sp.; assembly: GCA_036387965.1. Taxonomy (GTDB): domain Bacteria; phylum Bacteroidota; class Bacteroidia; order Chitinophagales; family Chitinophagaceae; genus Segetibacter. The sequence goes on from DASVST010000122.1 coordinate 2, forward strand.
CCTGTTTACTTTGCTTCTCCTTTCTAAAGAGTTAGGAAACGTGCATCTGCACTTTGATTCATCGTTATGGAAAAAAGTGATGAATTATTCTTATCCCTTAATTATCGTTGGTCTTGGAGGAATGATAAATGAAATGCTTAGCAGACTTGTATATGTAAGGGTTTTGGATTTACCTAAAGAAGAAGAATTAAGGCAGCTCGGAATTTTTGGTGCTAACTATAAGCTTGCGGTTCTCATTACTATTTTTATCCAGGTTTTTCGGATGGCTGCAGAGCCATTTTTCTTCAATCAATCAAAAGAAAAAAACGCACCACAGACATATGCACGTGTTATGAAATTTTTTGTAATAGCATGTTGTTTAATGTGGATTGTAATAGTTACCAATCTTGAACTGATAAAATATTTCGGTTATGGAAACAATGCTGAAGCTTATTCTGATGGACTTATTATTATTCCAATTTTATCAATGGCCTCTGTATTTCTCGGTATTTATTACAACCTGAGTGTGTGGTATAAATTAACTAACCGAACATTAACGGGTGCATGGATAACATTAGCAGGAGCGGTGATAACAATACTTCTTAATATCTGGTGGATACCAATTTTTGGCTATGTTGGCAGCGCATGGGCAACTCTGGTTTGTTATGCTTTTATGATGATAAGCAGTTACCTGTTGGGACAAAAACACTACCATATTTCTTACCCCGTTAAAAAGCTATTTGCATACATATCAACTGTGGTCTTAATGTTTTGCATACATTATGCAATAAACAGTTTTTACAATAATATTTACTTAAGCACGATCCTCTCACTTGTTCTTATCTCCTTATTTATACTTTTGATTATTAGGGTAGAGAAAAGGGAATTACAGAAACTACCTATGTTTGCTAAGTATATAAAATAGCTTTTAATTTATCGCACCATTTTTACAATCATAGCTGCAACCCTTTCTCCATCCATAGCGGCACTTACAATACCACCGGCATAACCGGCACCTTCACCACATGGGTACAAATTTTTTATTTTAGGATGTTGAAGGGTAATACTATCTCTTGGAATACGCACCGGTGAAGACGTTCGGCTCTCTGTTGCAACAACCACTGCATCGTTCGTATAGTATCCTCTCATCTTTTTACCAAAGACTCTAAAACCTTCTTGTAAACGTTTATAAATAAAAGGTGGGAGAGCGTCATTTAAATCAGTTGATGTAATCCCCGGTAAATAGCTGCAACGTGGCAAAGAGGATGAGACTCTTTTCTCACAGAAATCAATCATTCGTTGTGCCGGCGCCACAAAATTGCCTCCTCCTGAAGCATAAGCCTGCCTTTCAACCATCTCCTGAAAATACATCATTCGCAAGGGTGAAAAAATTTCAACATTATTATTTTTCAGATACTTTTTAAATCCCTTATGTGTAGCAAGATCATCATCAGACACCGTTACAACCATTCCACTATTTGCGTACGGATTATTTCTTTTACTGGGACTCCAGCCATTTACAACTAATTCGCCTGGATTGGTTGCTGCAGGCGCAATTATTCCACCCGGGCACATGCAAAAACTAAACACGCCTTTCCCTCCTACCTGTTCAACTAAACTGTAAGATGCAGGGGGCAAAGGTTCTTCTCTTATGGAACATTTATATTGAATAGAATCTATAATTGATTGCGGATGCTCTACACGTACACCTAAAGCAAAAGGTTTTGCTTCTATAAGAATATTCTTTGAATGAAGTAAATGAAAAATATCTCTTGCAGAATGTCCCGTTGCAAGAGTAACTGCTTCAGCTATAAAAGTATTTCCATCTGATGTTTTAACACCGTGTATCTCGTCATTCTCAATAACAAAATCACTCACTTTTTTTTCGAACAAGAATTCTCCACCATACTCCACAATAGCGTCACGCATAGCAGTTATAATGTGAGGTAATTTATTTGTTCCTATATGTGGATGGGCTTCATATAAAATATGTTCTTCAGCTCCAAACTGAACAAAGAGATTTAGTATGCGATTGATGTCACCTCTTTTGTTACTTCGGGTATATAGTTTTCCATCGCTGTAAGTACCAGCTCCACCCTCACCAAAACAATAATTACTATCAGGATTTACAATACCTTCTTTATTTAAAGCCGCCAGGTCTCTTCGTCTTGCTCTTACATCTTTTCCTCTCTCTAATATTATCGGTTTTATTCCTTGTTCTAAAAGATAAAGTGCAGCAAACAATCCTGCTGGCCCTGAACCTATAACAATAACCCTTCTATCAGCCAGTTTTACATCTTTGAAAAAGACCTCCTTAATCTCTCTTGCAAGAAATGGTTCATCTACATATGCATCAACAGATAGATTAATCCACACCTGTTTACTCCTGGCATCGATCGACTTTTTAAGAAGCTTATAACCTGTTATAACAGCCTTGTTCTTACCTAAAGACCTTGATATATAGTCTTTGATTAGTTCTTCATTCGCTGCTTCAGAGGGAAGCAACTTAAGTGTAAGTTGTTTCTGCATGTGTTAGGTATTAATCCTAAAAACATTAATAGAAATAAAGATGATGAATAGTGGATGATATAGACAATACACCGCTTTAAAATGGCAAATCATCAACTACATCTGCAGGCGGAATATCATTGTAATTAACATTATTACCAGCGGCATTGTCTTGCCCAAGCTTCACACTTTCCATACGCCATGCATCAAGATTAGTTATGTAATTTACCTTACCATCCTTTTCCCATTTACTTCCTTTGAGGTTGAACTGCACCTTTACTTCATCACCAATATTAAATCTGTCGAGCATCGAAGTCTTGTCTTGCACACATTGAAACTTCACATAATTGGTAATAGCTCTGCCATTAATATCATCCGTTTTCTCAATAACAAATTCTCTTGTTTTAAATGTTTCAGTTCGTTGAACTGCATCGTACCTGGCTGTAAGTTTTCCAATTATTTCGTAAGACATTGTTTAAGTATTAAGCAACAAAAGTATCCATTTTAAACCTACTTATGTTTAAAGAGAAGTTGGAATGTTTGTTGCAGCATAAAATAAAAAAAGTAAAGCTATAGTTGAGATTGGTTGAGGTTAGACCGTATAAATTATGAACGTTTAGATATGATTATTATGTACCAAAAATTTATTTTTAACCTGAATGCTCATACTGTAGTACAAATGGAAAAATCAAGCATTTAAAAAATTTTTTTTTAAATAATAAAGTTTGATATTCGCCATCCCACCAAATATTTTTGTACACATATGTGTAAAGAAAATAAATGGTCTTTAAGTTTCTAACATTCTTAACTCTAATAAATTACTTGTCTTGATAAACATGACCAAAACAGCGGATATCGTTTGGAATAATTGTTTAAAGATTATTAAAGACATCGTTGAATGGCAGCATTATAAAACATGGTTTGAACCCATTAAACCTGTAGAGATTAAAGGAAACGTTTTACTGATACAAGTGCCCAGTCAATTTTTTTACGAATACCTCGAAGAGCATTACGTAAACCTACTTGCAAAAACACTTAAAAGAGAATTAGGAAAAGAAGCACGACTTGAATATCGAATAATGGTTGATAGTGGAAATACAAATAATAAACCACTCACTATGGATGTTCCTGCAAATAATATTAAGACTTACAGCAACAACGAAATGGACTTCCCGCTGGTAATAAATAACCCGGTGAAAAACCCATTTGTAATTCCTGGTCTTAAAAAAATGCAGATAGATCCGCAGCTTAATCCTATCTATACATTTGACTCATATATTGAAGGTGATTGCAATCGCGTAGCACGCAGGGCAGGAAAAACAGTTGCTGAAAAACCGGGAGCTAACTCCTTCAATCCATTAGTTATTTACGGTGGTGTTGGTTTAGGCAAAACACATTTAGCACAAGCGATTGGTAACGAGGTTAAAAGATTACATTCTAATAAGGTTGTATTATACGTAAGCTCAGAAAAGTTCATCAATCAATTTCAGGATCACAGCCGCAACAATGCTATTAACGACTTTATACATTTTTACCAATTGATAGATGTTTTAATTATTGACGACGTTCAGTTTTTTAATCGTGCTGAAAAAAGCCAGGATGCATTCTTTGCAATCTTTAATCACCTTCATCAATCAGGTAAGCAATTGGTACTATCTTCAGATAAGCCACCCAAAGATCTTGATGGTTTGCAGGAAAGATTATTAAGCCGGTTTCGTTGGGGGCTAAGTGCAGATCTTCAAATGCCCGATTATGATACACGCATTGAAATTCTTGATAGAAAGATGCGCAATGATGGACTTGAAATGCCGAAGGAGGTTGTTAAGTACGTATCCTATAATATAAATAGTAATGTACGTGAACTTGAAGGTGCATTGATTTCACTACTTGCTCAATCATCTTTAAACAGGCGCGACATTGATTTAGAATTAGCTAAAAAGGTATTACGCAATTTTGTAAAAACAAGCAGTAAAGAAATCACCATTGAAACCATTCAAAAAATGGTGTGCGAATACTTCGATGTTCCTTATGATAAGCTGCTTCAAAAAACAAGGAAGAGAGAGATTGTGCAGGCAAGACAGATCAGCATGTTTTTAGCTAAAGCGTTCACTAAAAATTCTTTAAAAACTATAGGCGAACATTTCGGAGGAAGAGATCATACAACTGTAATACACAGTTGCCAAACCGTAAAAGATTTGATGGATACCGATAGCCTCTTCAGAGAAAATGTAATGGAGCTTCAGCAAAAAGTTCAGCTCGCAGCTATGTAAAAAAATTACTAATAAGCAAATCCCAAATCTCACAAGGTTTGGGATTTTTTGTTACCAGCGTTTTATCTCAGGTTAAGCATCGTTGCTCCCGATGCATCGGGACAGTTCAAAGACACCGCGTGGTTAATCTTAAGGTCAAATACAGAGAACCTGATGGTATTAATAAGTCTCACTCCTGTTCTTCTTTGTATTTATATCAGTTGCTAATTGTTATGCATTTGAGTGTGCGACCCTCCGACTTCGCTCAGCATAAACTCACGGTAATACTATAAAAAACAAACGTTCTTTAAACAATATTTACTTCAAAATAGAGCACATACATGCCAATCTATAGTTTTTAAAATTTTGAAATTTGAAATTTGGTATATACAGTTAATTACACTTATTTTTGCCACCCTTAAAAGAGTAGGTGAGGTGCCTGAGTGGCCGAAAGGAACGGTTTGCTAAACCGTCGTACGGGTTAAACTGTACCGAGGGTTCGAATCCCTCCCTCACCGCAAAATAAAGCCCCTGAGTTTTTCAGGGGCTTTCTTATTTTAGAACTATTCTTCTAAAAAATTTGCCCAGTGGGTACAACCTGCTAAATCTATGGATAGGACATGGATAAAAACGGGGTAAAGGACTTTCACCTTTTCTCCGGGCATGTCCCGCTTTTCAACAACCATTCCAAAAATGCCTATACTCTCGTTTTTTTGGTCAGAAACAAAGCTTTAACAGCTTGAGTTTTGATGACAAAATATTTTTTAAAAACGCTGCATCTAGTGTTCACTTTTTAAAAAATAAGTATATCTTCGTTACTTCCTTAATGATCTTTACAGTTTCGCAATAGTTCTCTGGACGTTTTAGTAAATGTTTCTCTGGTATTGTTCACTGTGTTCATTATGGCATTTTTTTATTTTTTAAAGTTTTACAAATGAACATTTACGTTGGAAACCTCAGTTGGACAATGACTGAGCAAGACTTAGCCGATCTTTTCACCCCATTCGGCGAAGTGGTATCTTCAAAAATTGTTACCGATAAGTTTAACGGTAACCGCAGCAAAGGTTTTGGTTTCGTAGAAATGTCTGATGATGAAGCAGGTCGCACTGCAATTTCTCAGTTAAATGAAAGCGATATCATGGGCCGTAAAATTGTTGTTAACGAATCACAACCACGTCCAAAAGACGGCACTGGTGGTGGTGGCGGTGGATTTAAGAAGAGAAGCTTCGGTGGCGAAGGTGGTGGTGGTGGATTTAACCGCGGCGGCGGAAGCGGCGGCGGT
>DASVST010000123.1:0-3003 GCA_036387965.1 Segetibacter sp.
CAGTGGTTCAAACAAAGCTGTTGTCAGAAATGAAAACTTTATCTTTAAACCAACGGACGGAGTTGGTAAAGAAGTTGCTTTGAGGTTATTTGGGAAAGGTGGTGCAATGGTTTGGGAGAAGAAATCGTAAGCTGTTAATCAAACTGTTGATAGTAGTAATAATATACTATCGCTCCAACGCCGATCAACCCTAAGATTAAAGCATACAACCACCACAAGCTCCTTGCAGGTTTCTCTTCATGAGCCTCGTTTTCCAAGTCCTTTTCTTCATCGTGAACCAACACATCATTAACAGAAGAGAGCGAACCTTTATCTATGCTAACGGGCGGGTAGTAATCTCTTACAAAAGTATCTGGTTGAAACTCTATTTCATTCCTCCCCATCTTTAATGTACCAAATGATGGAAGTTCAAGCGTCTTTCTTGAAGCAAGGCTGTTCTTTAGTTGATGAGAAAAATCTTGGAACTGCCGGATGGCGTCTACAACATCAATATTCAATTCCTTTGCGATAAAACTATAGAACCCTTTATCTGCAACCTCTGGTTCATGTTTATACTTGATAGTAGACCCTGGAGCGTAGATAAGATTATTCTCAACATCGACTTTAGCAGGAAGTCTTTCCAAGGTAAAATGACCAACTCCAGGAATATCTACATAATCATAAAGAACAAAGTATTTATAAAGAAGATGAAACATGCTACTTACCCGTTTGGGAGAACGAATATACAATTCCTCCCAAAACATGGAAGCCTAAAACTTCATACTGGTTCCAGCGTTGGTACCTGTTGTTCATTACATTATTAAACTGTACCCAAAGATTAAGCTTTGGCATAATAGTAAATTCAACACCTGTACTTAAATCAACTGCAGGTTTTAATTTGCCTCTCTCTCCTGTCTTCGTTTGAAATTGAGGTCCATCCCAAAAGAAGATATCGGATTTGAATTGAAGGTCTTTCATAATCTGCCAGCGCAATGCACCAGTAAGTTCAAGCGGCAACAAACCCCAGGCTTTTTCATTGATCGTCATTCCAGAATAATTGGTAAGGTTGACTGCACCCGCTAAAGAAAACTTCTCCTGAACATTATAACCTATCTCTCCATGTATTCTTAAAGCCCTCATCTTTGGCTCATAAATCACGTCGAAACTTTTACCATCAACAGCATCATTTACAAACAAAGCTTTGTTATTAAAGTTTAAAGTTGAAAGCCTTGTATTAAATGTGAAGTGATTTCCAACAGAACCTTTTATGCCTCCGAAGGCTTCGTTGATCCTTGTATTCAGCAATTGACCAGGTTGATTGATCCATGGATTAAATGCTGCTAATGATTGATACTTATTTTTATCATAATACCCGATGAATCCTCCTTGCAAAACCAGCCCCTCTTCACCCATCTTTATTAAACCTGTAAAATTCGGCAACAGTTTAAAAGCGGTATTATCCCACGAGGGAGTAAAGCCTGCTGTTACGCTAAATTGTGGCTTCTCGAAAGATACAGAAGGCGTTATGTAAAAAAGGTTGTTGTTTATTTTGCTGCCATCACCCTTTTTAAAGTTTGTAACATCAGCGGTAAATCCAAGATTGAAAGCAAAGTCTTCACCGAATGATTTGGTCAGTGGTGCGTTTACAAATGCATTCACTTCTCTTCCATTATGACTGTCGCCAAAAATGTTTACAGATACGTTTGGGTTGTAGCTTATGCCGTATTCTGTGTTCTCTTTATTTCTTAAACCTACTCCTGTTTTAAATGTTGTAAACCGTTGCAACAACTGTTCTTTTGTAAAGACCAATGTCTCTGGTCGATAACCGTACTTGTATTGTACGCTGTTTTCAAAGCCAACGTTAGCCCGCCATTCAGCGTTGCCTGCCGTATTAAAGATCCCTATAGCCTCAGCGTTACTACGGCTGTATTGTTGAAAAGGCAATTTCCCCTTTGATGATGTATGCTTTGTATGAACGTTGATCACAGACCCTTCTCCATTACCAAAAGAAAAACCTGCTTGTGCAAACGGCGTTGCAAAATTGCCATAGCCAAGTTTTATATAGTTGCTGTTCGCCCAGTCTATTGATGTGTCAATGGAAACTGCCAATGGTTTTAAAGATACCGGCTGGTATGTAAAGAACAAATTTTGTGACGGAACATTATAGGCAAGATTAAGCCGTGTGCTATCTGTGACAGGTGTCGCTGCACTGAAATTAATTTTAGCCGCAGGCTTAAGCGTAGGCTTAAAGGCTGATGTGATAACAACAGTCTTTTTTGTTGTGTCGTTTCTTTGCCCGACTGCTAAAGTTGATATGCTTAGAAGTGTTAGTATCAAAAGGCTATGTCTCATAATAGGTATAGGATGTGTTATTATTCTACTTTGCTTGCTTTGTTTTTTTCATCGATAACGGCACGAAGCTTTACGAATGCTTTATCTTTTAATTCAGCATCAGTCGCATTCTCAGAAACACTTTTAAAAGTAGCTTCTGCGTTAAAGTAATCTTTTTGCTTCCAGTAAATATCTCCCAACAATATGTAGGCGCTTGTTGTCCAGTATTCATACGATCCGCCTTTCTTAATCACATCAAAGGCAGCTTTCTCGGCAGCAACGTAATTGGTTTGTTGATAATAGATATCGGCAATCTGGTACAGAGCTTCAGCAGCAAATTCTGATTTACCAAGACCAACAACAATTTGATAGGTATTTGCTGCATCCGCTAATCTTCCATCTTGCTGTGCAGATTTTGCTATCACCATATTCGCCATCATCTTATCATCTGTAGCTATTCCTTTTTGTGCAAGAAGGTCACGAGCATTAGGAACTGCTTCGATCCACTTGTTTAGTCGGTATTGTGAACGTAATAATCCACGCATGGCTTCTAATCTTATATCCGGAGTATTGGCCAAGCCTTTTAATTGTGCGAATAGTTGCTCTGCTTCAGCATAATTCTTCAACTCAAAAAAGTTAAGGCGAGCTGCTTGCAACACACTTTTATCAGCGTGTTTATTTGGCGCCTTTAAT
>DASVST010000124.1:0-1861 GCA_036387965.1 Segetibacter sp.
TACAAAAAGATTTTACTACTGCCTTACTTCTTGAAATCGATCTGCAGAAAAGCTATCTTCAGGAACCTGTTTCAACAATATATTTTGGTGGTGGTACTCCTTCATTAATGCCTGCAGATGACCTTGCTCTTGTGCTGGAAAAACTTTCTTCAACTTCTAAAATAGAAAGCAAAATAGAACTAACATTAGAAGCTAACCCCGATGACATAACGAAGGAAAAGTTAAAAGAATGGAAGCAGCTTGGAATTAATCGTTTGAGCATAGGAATTCAGTCGTTTTTTGAAGATGATCTTAGATGGATGAACCGTGCACATAATGCAGAACAGGCTATCAATTGCATCCATTTAGCACAAGATGAAGGGTTTCAGAATTTAACTATTGACTTAATCTATGGCACTCCAACACTAAGTGATGAGCATTGGAAGCGAAATGTGGAGCAAGCTATAGAGCTTAATATTCCTCATTTATCGTGTTATGCATTAACTGTTGAACCCAAAACCGCTCTTGAAAAATTAATTGCAACAAAAAAACTGCAAAACATAGACACAGATAAACAATCAACACATTTTGAACTTTTGATGAAATGGATGGAAGAAGCAGGTTATGAGCATTATGAAATTTCGAACTTCGCGAGACCAGGTTTTGAAAGTAAACATAACAGCAGCTATTGGCAGGGAAAACAATACTTAGGTTTAGGACCATCTGCCCATTCTTTTAATGGAAGAAGCAGGCAATGGAATGTTGCCAATAATGCTATTTACATTAATAGTTTAAAAGCTGGTGCAGTACCGTTTGAAGTTGAACATCTAACTCAACAGCAGCAACTGAATGAATATTTAATGACAAGCCTGAGAACCAAAAATGGCATTTCTCTCGTCGAAGTAGCAAGCAGGTTTGACTTATCAGCAGCAAAAAAACTCACTACTTCCGCAAAAAAACATTTTCTGAACGAGACATTAACAGAGGAAAATAATTATTTGAAGTTGACTAAGAAAGGAAAGTTTTTAGCTGATGGAATAGCCGCGGATTTATTTATATGATTGTCGTTAGTGTTGCAATGTGGCTGCAGTATAATTACTACGTTGGTCAGCAATATGAAGCTTGATCAAAATTAATCACACTAAATAACGTTGGCCGCCATTTAGAAAACACACTTACCAGCCATTCGTTTTTATTTCACACCAAACTTCTTATTTTTAAAATCAATAATTACTGACTTATGCCAAAATAAAGCATTGCCCGTAGCTACAATATTTTCTTCATTCTGATCTTCATTTCTATAGTCGGCATAAACAAGGAAGTTACTATAAAAACGACCTCCTATTTGAATACTATCTTTTATTGGCCTGCCAATTACTCTATGAACAGTTCCAAATGAAGATGTAACAATAGTGTCTATACCAGGAGCCTTAGAAAAATCATTTATATTTCTAACCGGTACTATCAACGGAAACAAACTTGCGCCGTTATCGAACATAATTTTATAGTCCTTCCCATTGACGCTTGTAGTAAGTAACACTCTTCCTGCCTCGTCAAGTTCTATATCAGTCATACCTGTTTTATAATCGTGTGGCACAGTATCACAGATGGTAAAACGTTCATTAGGGTAATCTATAATAAGAACTTTATTTTGAAAGATATCAGGTCCAATTGTACCAATAGGAATAAGTGTGCTATCGGTTAGATTGTTTAAGGAAACCTTTTCTCCATATTTTGATTTGATAAAACAATTCCTGGTTGTTGCTCTGATAGCTCCAAAGTCCAGGGTTAAATTTTTGAAGGCTGTATGAGAATTCCAGAATTGCAATGAACTTTTTAGTTTTCCGATTCTGTCAAATTCAGGATGTTTTTGGAAAATAGA
>DASVST010000125.1:0-1590 GCA_036387965.1 Segetibacter sp.
TACACCAAGTTTCTGCAGCCACTCTACTGCTGCATCAAGTCTATGATCCTCAAAGTGAAACCATTGACAGATACCCATTTCAGGGGTGTAGTCTGAAAATTGTTTAAGTGCAAGTTTTGGAGTTCCATCTTCACGCAGCAAACCCATATGAAAATGGCGGTAATATGAAGAACCTTCAGCTTCGCGATGGCGGGTAGTTGCTTCCCAGGCTTTTGGCAGATCATATAAACTATACCAATGAATTCTATCAACCCTCCCCAACAACAATTCAGCAGTTCTGCGCAGTCCAAATTCCTGCACTTCTTCAGCACCAAAACTTGAAATACCTACTTCAGTAACCCAGACAGGCAAATTAGTTACAGCCTCAATTTCAGCGATCTTATCTTGCCACTCGTGAATTTGCCACAGGTTCCAGTCAAGCGGAAAACCATGGACTGCTACAGCATCTAAATTTTCTAAAGCACCAAGCTTTTCTACTGTTTTTATAAAATATGGATCAATTGGTGAGATTCCGCCAAGCACACGTAAAACATCGGGCTTTTCCGACTTTACAGCTTTCGCTGCAATCCTAACCATTTCAGAATATATCTTCCACTCAGGATCAACTTCAAAAATCCAATGCGATTTATTGTTTGGCTCGTTCCAGAACTTTACTGCTTCGATCATGTCTTATTATGTCCAATAATGTAAAAACGTAATTTGTTTTGCGTCGCAAAAGTAGTTGAATAGGTAATATAGAACTTCACATTAAATTGAAGGAGGGTTTTTAAACCGTTAATTTAGATGATGGTCAACATACTATAACAAGAACAAGCCCGCTTCGACTTGGAGCGGTTTTTATTGACCTGAGCGTAAATAAGGCAGTACCGTGTTGGGCATTTTGAACTCGCACAGAGTGGCAACACCTACCGCCGCGTCTTGACTTTTCTTTGTATCTTATGGTATGAAAAAGCTTCTCTACATCGTAGCAGTGTTGGCTTTTGCCGGTTGTAATACTATTAATAAGAAAAACAAAATGACACCATCCAGGTATATAGTTGCCTTCAAGACTTCGCAAGGGAATAATGAAACGATGCAACAAAAAGGTAACGACGATCTGTGGCTTGAGGTTTTTAATGTCACCCGGGGTATCCAAATCTACGGTTCACAAAACGATCGTGGCAGCATACAACTCCATATACTTCCCGCGAGTAAAAAAAGCAGGCAGGAACTTACTGACCAGCTAAAAGCCGTACGTGATGTTCGCAGTGTTTTCATAGTTGAGCTTAGTGATCCTATTAAGGAGCCGGAATTGGCAGAAGTGCGAAAGTTGTTAGCCGGTATAGAGTTAGATGCCGGTAAGATTAGTAATGATGCATTAGCATTATTTATCGAGGATAAACTGCAGGGAGAATACAAATATGTCATTCAAATGGACAGAAGAAGAATATTCGAAGTACCAGCGGCGATCTCCATAATACGAACAGAAGATCTGCCGGGAATCACTCGGGAAATGTTGAAAGATGCGAGGAAAGAAATGATGGATCTTCCCGACCGCCCCCTAACAAAGGATGACTTTGAGATGGTCACCCAAGAGGTTATATTGGAGGA
>DASVST010000126.1:0-41654 GCA_036387965.1 Segetibacter sp.
AACAATCGTTACATGAAGAAATTTATTCTCTTAATTCCTATTCTACTTGCAGTTTCCTTTGCATCTGCACAAGGACATACATACAATGTTTGTTGCAGGTATAGTAAAGCACCTGTAACAGGAGACGGTTGTATATGCCCAGGCTGTAAAAAAGAAAGGGATGCAGAGAAAGCAGCTATTGCTAAAGAGGATAAAAGAAAAGAACAGGAAGCCACTGCAAAACTAGTAGCAGAAAAAGCTAAGAAAGAAAGAGAATCAAAAGAGGTTGAAAAAAGAACTGCAGAAGCGAAGCTAACTGAACAGAAAAACAAGGTGTATTTAGATTTTGCTGATAAAACACCCATTGAAGTGGTAAAAGAACCAACCACTAAACTAAGTCCAGTCAAAACGACAGGGGAGGTTCTTTACACAAAAGGACGTTCTGACTTTAGTCTTTATTTTCAAAACGCTGGTGCTGATACAAAGTTGTATAACTCAAAAAACGAAGTTTATAAAGATTATGCTGGAGTTTTTCATAGTGTTTACGCAGCTGATAAGGAGTCAGGAAATAATGATAGAAAGTTTCCTCCTAATCTTTTTATTGCTCTCATTGAAAAGTCAGGTGATAGATGTCAGTCGATAAAGCAAGAAACAGACTTAATTGATAGAGATGGTAATAGAATATTAAAGGATAATAGAATTACTCAAATACTACATATATATAGTGATTTCTTTATATTAACGTACGGTGATTACTATAGTTACTGCCCTGATGGCAATTCTGTGAAAGCAGAACGAGGAGCAATTTATAATAGCAAAACTAAAGCTGTTTATGAAATTACTCCACACCCACAAGCTTGGGGTTTTAGTTTCAACTTCAATTTTGTGACAGCAATAGACAAGGACTCAAATTATTCTAAATACTTAAATCAAACAGTAGGAAGGGATGGCTGGCTAGGTTATACTTTTAGTGAATGCCGAATCGATGAAGGTTACATTTATAAGTATTATTATATAGATAAAGAGGGTAAATTAGCAACAACAGATTGGATAAGTCATGCGGTGTTTACGAACTGGTAAACTATAAATTCGATGCAAAAAACTTTTCTAATACTCATCTTTCTCATTATTTTCTCACCTTTATCAGCACAAGTATTTACGTCAGAACAGTTACAAACATTTTCAAAGCATATAAGTGAAATACAGGCAAGTGCAAATGGCAAATTTGCTCTTGATTCAAGAGAATCAAAAATATATATGCTTAGTTTCCCACCAGAAAACTTCAACATCTTCTTCAGTACTTCACTTGCAACTCATGCTGTTTATAAAGAGTTAGGTACAGAAAAATTAATTATTAATGAGAGTATAGACTTTAGTAAGTGTACGGGTATAACAACTTTCGAAAATTCTAAAGGTAATGCAGGAGTCGTTGTCCTTACATTTCCCACGGGCACTGTAAAAACTAAAATCATCCAAAACGCAGCCTTGTTAAACTCTATGAGTAGTAACAAAGTAGAGTTCTACTACAACAAGGAAAATGAAGATGATAAAGAAAGGCTGGTAAATCTTCTTACTGAACTAACACAGATGTTCAAAACCGCCAAGGGGCTGGACGTAGAGGGTTCAGTTGTGCCAGTTAATAACGTTATTGAAAAACCCGTTGTAGCCGAAATAAATGTTGCTGCACTTAAAGTAGCTTTTCAAGAAAACAACCGAGGCTTAATTTCTGCGTTCATTGATTCAAATAATGTAAATGACAAAATTATTGATGGAGAAGTGCCATTAATCTCTGCATTAAGGTTAAAGAGTGATGCCTTAATCATCAAGTACTTGATAGAACAAGGAGCCGCAGTTGATTATTTTGCTAGCAGGTTTCAGGAAAATAATTCAATATATAAAACACCTTTAGCATTAGCCTGCTTAAACGGGGACTTTAATGTTTTGACTACACTTATTGAAGAACGTGCTCCCATGTACCCTGCAATTAGCACGAACAAAGAAAAACGGCAACATGCCCGTTTTTATAAAAAGAACTTTAGCGAGGATGTTTTGACTTTGCTGGATAAGAGTGGCTACGACTTGGATGATGGATCAAGTGCTATAAAAAGTATTGAAGGAAGCATGGTTTTAATAGAAGGGGGAAGTTTTACTATGGGCTGTGTTAGAGAGCAAGGCGACCTGTGCCCAGCAGACGAACTACCTTTAGTGCCTGATGTAAAAGTAAATTCGTTTTACTTATCAAAGTTTGAGTTAACCCAGGAAGAGTGGGAAAAAATTATGGATGAAAACCCTAGTAATTTCACTGGATGTAACAACTGCCCTGTTGAAATGGTTAATTGGAATGATATACAGGTTTTTCTTACAAAACTAAATCAGTTGTCAGGTAAAAAGTTTCGCTTACCTACAGAAGTGGAATGGGAATTTGCAGCAAAGGAAAGAGGCAATAGCAGTGCTCTGTTTTCAGGCGGCAATAATCTTGAAAGTATTTCCTGGTCTTTATATGATTCTGAACAGAAAACGCATCCAGTTGGGCAAAAAAAACCTAATGCACTTGGCTTGTACGATATGAGTGGTAACGTATATGAATGGTGTAGCAATGCGTACACTGAAAATCTCACAAAATTTCAAAGTAGTGCAGACGATGGAACCGATACAAAACTGCATGTTTTGCGTGGAGGTTCCTGGAACCATAGCAAACGAAATAACAGGGTTTCTTTTCGGGAGCATTATGAGCCTGAATTAAGGCAGCCTACTTTTGGGTTTCGATTAGCTATGGATAAATAGTCCCTCTTGTTTTACTCATCATCCCTTAAAGAGTTCATCGAAGCCTGCTCGTAATGTCATGCTGTCTTGAACAGGTAGTTAAATGGGTGTTCTAATTCTTTAAAATACCTAATTCGGGTATTGTTTCCACTGTTTCACCAGAATACTTTTACTAGGAAGCTTTCAACAAAATGACAACGACTTTGCAAGTACAGTAACGCAAAGAGAACGGGTAATACTTAAGCTTATGGCAAAGGGTGCTCTAACCAGCAAATCGCAGACAGGCTGCTGATTAGTGTAGATACCGTGAAAACCATTTAAATACTTATAGGAAGCTGGTGCCTGCAACAGGATAGAAGCTTTGGTAAAAGCTAAGATGATAGAAAATGACTAAAAAGTGCTATAGGTTACCATTAAGGCAAACAAGATATTTGATTAACCAAACCAAAATAAATAAATGAAGCACACTTTCCTCTTATTGTCCATTGTCTGCGCCTTCACCTTTTTCGGATGTTCAAAAAAACTAGATGAGGATCCACTTGCTTCTCTTAGGGCTAATCTGACTGGACACCTTTGGAAAATTAGTTCCACTGTAATGGTTACTGCATCAGGTGAACAACCCCAAAGTATACCAAATTGTAAAAAAGACAACTTATGGGAATATAAAACTGATGGTTCTTTTGCAGTATATCCAGGGTCCATATTATGCAATTCTTCTGAAGTAACATTATATGGAACATGGGAATTATTGAATAATGGCAAAAGTCTAAAAATCACTATACCTAATGCAGGTTCCTATACAGACGAAGTACGAGTTTTAGAAGCAACAAAGTTGCAACTAGCGTACACTACCAATAATTTGTTTATAGATACTTATGTATCCAACTAAAACGACAGTTTCAACCCATAAAAAACATTCATGAAAACTCTTTTATCCATTGTGGCGTTTTCAGTTTATTTATCAGGAGCGGCACAACAAATCAGTACCACCTATGCTACCTCTAAGGAAATGTCTAAGGTGTTTGCACGTGCCAAAATAGATTATTTAGTTAGTAAGATAGATAAAACAACAGTCCATTTCGGTCTGAGGGCAATCGTTACAATAGATCCGTCTATGGGTTATAGATATAATGGCGTAGTTTATAGAAGTGAAGTTCCTGGTTTGATAGAAGTTATACGAAGAATGAAGGCAGATTTTCCAACCGTAAGGTTTAGTATCAATTATGCTGGTTATTCAGTGGAGGAAAAAAGTTTTGCGATAAGTGAGACCAAGACGCTCAATTTGTATGCAGGGGATGGTTTTTCCATTTCTACAACAGAAGACCGGGCAGAAAATATTTCGAGCTGGAGTCTGACCGGATTGCGAATCGAATCTTTTAGCTTTTCTCCCGATCCATCAATTTGGATGGAAGCTGAAGATTTGATAAAAAATTATCTCAGAAAGAAGGAAAATAAAACAAAGGCTGATGAGTTGATTCAGGAAGCGGAACGCCTACAGAGGTACGGAACGATTGAAAAGGATTTGGAAGCAAAAGGAAAATTGTTGGCGGCCAAACGGTTAGATCCTGATGATGAGTATATAGATCGTTTAATAGAACGTGCCGAGCGATACTTAGAAAATAAAAGGGAAGCGAAAGCGAAGGAGGAAGAAAAGGAGGTGGTAAAAAGTAAAACTGAAGAAAGCCCGAAAGAAAAACCAAAAGAGATAGATTTAAGTCCTTGCGGTAGAGTCAGGGCCGACGTAAATATGATGGGGAAGGCCTACTACAAATATGTAAATGGTGGAAGAAAAGATTTGACGCTTCGTGACCAGGTAATATCGAGTGCCGATTATATTTTAAGTCAGTGCCCTTATGATGCATCAACAGCCCATATTCGAAATGAGCTAATGCAGGAAAAAGCAGCGCAAGCACAGGCAATCGGAATCTTACTCGATGGTGCATCGGCTGCAGCAGAAGATATTTTCACGCCTCACACGATCTACGGATTCGGGTATACGGGCTATAAGTATGATCCAAATAAGTTTGATACTGTCAATTTTAAAAAGGTCACATTCCAAATAAGTGGAGTACAGAAATTTGTATACGCACTGGGGGAGATTGGATATTTTCAGTCTCCCAGCTATTCGGTAAAGCATCAAAAGAGTGGAGTAGATACAGGTATTAAAGACACGGCAAGGAATAGTGGATTATGGTTGAGCTTTGGTGTTGGTCCATCGTTTAGATTTTTTAGGGACCATATAGTTATAAACTCTGTAGCTCAGATAGCAGGCGTCGTTGGTAAAACTTATGGGGGTCAAACTGATCTTACATTTTTTGGAGGAGCTTTTTCTGCGGGAATACTATTGCGATTAGGGAAGTTCGGCATTGGTGCAAATTATGAATATCTAGTACCAGCCTTGTCTCCCCCACGTCGCGGAGAAAGTGCTACGGATCTTGGAGATATTCCTTCGGACTACTTTGAATCTTGGGAATATGAAAGTTCGATTCCAAAGATGAAATCTTTCAGTATAAGATTCAAGTTCAACTTTAATGTAAATAAACAATAGCTTAAAGGTGCTACAATTAGCAATTGACCAGCTAAAACAACTAAAGTAACTACCAGAAATGAGACATTCTTTTTTATTTATTTTCATTTCTTTCTGTATTGGAGCTTCCGCACAGGAAGTGCTTTTTATAGGAACCTATAGCAAGCGAATGCCAGGTAAAAGTTATTGGTGCTCAGATATGCAACTGGAAACTAAAAAGGTACTTTCAAAAAAAGAATACTTTGATGTTGCTGACAAATTTAAAGAAGAGCATAAAGATCAAAGTCCATCTACCAGGTCAGTCGAAAGTGGATACGTAATAATTTACTCTTTCCAGAAAGAAAATGCTGCCTTCAATTGCATTGAAAAAATAACAAGTTATAAAATAGGTACAGACGAAGCAGATGCCAAACGCAAGCTTGAAGAAGAAATGTTGAAAGAGCCAAAAAAATTTAAAACAAAACCAGAGGTAATCTATAAGTGGGCAGCTACTTCTGCGAACGACAACTCTAAACTTGAACCAGATATTATAGAAGGTGTACGTGTGGCATTGACTCCAATTAAAAATAGCTCAGGTCAGATCACGGCAACAAGGGGAGAATTTGTAAATACTAACAAAGAACAGGCTATTTCAATGTTATTAGTAGTAGATGGCGTACCTGAAAAAACTCCTTACGTCCTTCAACATGGCGAAAAGCTGAATATTAAACTTCCAGTGGCTAAGACAATTGACTTGAAAATTGAGAAAGCCCAAAAAGGTGCAAGCCCAGGTATTATCAACTGGATCAAAGCCAAGGTTAAAGCAAAAGTGAGAGAAGTGAACGGAGAACTTAAAATAAATAACGGCGCATCACTTGGTGGAAGAGGATAAACATGTTAGCAGTTCATTGGACACCTGTAAACAACACTAAAGCCATTTTAAAAAATGGCATCAGGAAAACTAAGAAAGGTGTTTATTGTTTTCCTCTCACAGGGCATAAGACAATGGACAAATGGTGGGTCAACTTCTTCAATCAAGCTGGTGCAAGAAATCGTAAGCAATACAACGGCATTGTGTTCAGAATCTCTAAAAAAGACTTACCTGCATATTTTGGACATTGGATTGGAGCAACAACAAAATGTGACTTCAAAAAAGAGATAACTGATTTAAAAGAATTAGGAAGTCAATTTAGAGAAGCAATGCTCTGGCGAATGGGTGAAGAAGTTGCCAGAGCACATAATCTTGATCATGGTATTTATGAATATGACACGTTGCATAGCATGTACTTAAATCTTGCAGAAACAGAACTTGCAAACAACAGTAAGGCACTGGCTGATAAACTCAATAGTCTTGACTTTATATCAAAAGTTTTGGATGACTACCAGATCGTATTGTCTAACTCAATACCCGCTAATAGGATAATTAAGGTTATCCCACAAGGAAATGAGTTTGGCAGAGTGCTAAGACAGCAGAAGAAAAATAATTCAACTGCCAGATAATAATAGCTTGGACTTCTAAAATACTTAATTCAGGTATTGTTAGGTCAATTATATCTTTCTACTTTTATTAATAACTCTTCACACCCCAAAACCAAAACACATGAAACTTCGCTCTACTATTCTTTTTGCATTTATTGTGCTTACTGTAAGCTGTACAAAAACAATAGAAGAAAAATCTAAAGATGAAACAACAGATGTTCTGATGGCAAAGCCGCCATCGTCTACATCTCCACTCACAGTTTCCTATGATTGGAAACAATGCCTTGGTGCAAATGCAGATGAAAATGGTGTTGCCGTTGCCAAAGGAACTCTTGGTGCGTACATGTCAGTAGGTAACATAGGCTCTCCATCACCTGTTGATGGTTATTTTGGGCTTTATAATCCCGCAACTGGTTTAAAGGTTAAAGGCTTAATTGGTGGCTCGAGAACCGAGCAGATTAAAGGAGTAGTAGCAACCGACGATGGAGGTTTTTTAGTAGTCGGCACTACTAACAGTCCTGAAAATGATGGGTACAATTATCCTACTAAGGTAAATAACGCGGGATACAATTATTATCCTTCAAAAATATTCTTTACAAAATTCTCAGGGAATGGTACTAAAGAGTGGCAAAAGCTTTATCATGAAGAACGAAGCAGAACTTTACTAAACGTTAAGCAAACAAAAGCAGGCGGCATTGTGGTGACGGGTTATGAAAGTAGTGCGGGCTTTTTAATAGTATTCACACCAGCTATTAGAACTTTTTTGCAAGAACCTACTGATGCAGAAATTTCAGCAACCTTTGAATGGGAGTCCGCGCCTATTGCTTACCCGACATCTACAACAAATTTCCCTTATGCTGTGGTAGAAGAGTCTACCGGGTCTTTTGTTGTTGCAGGAAGTACAGGTGCGGGAAGTGGCACTACTGGTAGTTTAATTGCAAGAATCACGAGAGGTCAGACCCCACAAACAAATAAAATCTTTGCAGCAGATCAACCCCTTTTGGCTTTCGGAATAGAAATATCCTCTACCGGATTCATTGTCACTGGCAGAACGGATGACCCATTATTTGTTTTGAAAGTAAATAATGATTTGACTTTGGATACAAAAAAGTACTTTGGGGGCAGCGGTACTGAACAGGGAAGAGCCATTACAAAAACATCGCAGGGTTATTTGATAATAGGGCACACGAACAGCAAAGATGGTGATATAACTAATACTATCGGAAGCTATGATATATGGGCTCTGCACATAAATGAAAACTTGGAAATATTGCCAAACAGAAGTTTTAGCTTAGGTGGAAATAGAGATGATTATGGACACTATGTTATTTTGGACATTGGTAAGAATGGACAAGAAGCATATACAATTGTTGGTACAACTTACAGTACCGGCGGCGACGTTTCTGGAAAGAGTGGGGGTTGTGATATCTGGACAGCTAAGTTTCAGTTTCCGCAGTAAGCATCATCAAAAGCTACCTTTTTGTTATTAAAATTAAAAAGAAGCCATCTTGCAAGATGGCTTCTTTTGCGTGATGTCGTGCATGGCGTCTATAAGTACCTCTCAAACCAGTTCATTCCGGTACGCCTAATATTTTTCTGCTACCTGTAAGGAAGAGAACAGTGTAATAAAATGAGCCTTTATCAATTGGCTTAACAGTAGCCGTTTATATTCTTCAGATCCTCTTGCATCGCTTATTGGAGCTATTTCTTTTTGAGTTATTTCAATTGCATCTTCTATCACTTCTTCAGATAACTTTTTGCCTTCTAAAAAAGAGGATGTTTTAGCTAAAAACAAAGGAATTGGTCCTACGCCTCCGGCTGATAAGCCAACAGAAGATATCTTATCTTTTTTCAACGAAATACTTATAGCCGAATTGACACTGGCAATGTCCAGATGCGTTCTTTTACTTACTTTTTCAAAGTTGAAAAGATCTTCCTTGGCAGGTAGATTGAACCAAATTGTCTCGATGTATTCTTCAGGTTTTTTGTCAAGTGTTTTATAGCCTTTGTAAAATTTACGTAGTGCAACTTCTCTTTTCTTTTTGCCGTTATTTAAAATCAACTGCGCATCTAATGCTAAAAAGAAAATGGTAAGATCACCGATTGGAGATGCATTTACAAAGTTTCCTGCAATGGTAGCCATGTTGCGAATTGGTGTAGATGAGACAAGTTTTATGAAACGGAAAATTTCAGGAAAATGATCATGAAATAAAGGGGAGTCAATGATGTCTGAAACTTTTGCTGATGCGCCAATCACACATTTATTGCCTTCCTTACTAATGCCGTTTAGTTTAGGTTGATCTAATAAAAAATCAATACTGGCGTGCACCATTGTTTCATGCTGCTGAACATATAAATCTGTCCCTCCGCCTAAAAACTTTGCTTCTGTTTTCTTCTCTTTCAATACACCATTTGTGTTCTTGGACAGAACTTTTAAACGATCTTTTATTCCGTTAAAATATTGTGGTAGTATCTCTTTAATTGTTGAGTATATAACCGGATCAGCATGACCTCTTTCTTCTAACATTCCAGAAACATGAGCTGCTGCTCTCTCTATAGATTTGTAACCTGTGCACCTGCAAATGTTTCCGTTAATGGAAGCAATAGCATGATTGTAAGTTGGGTCTTTTTTACTTAAGCAAAAGCCCGCTAACGAAACAACAAAACCTGGTGTGCAAAATCCGCATTGGGTTCCTCCTTCATCGCACATTGCTTGTTGTATAGGGTTAAGACCCGTCATGTTTATCCCTTCAATAGAAACAATATGTTTTCCGTGTGCATTACCAATTGCCATCAGGCAGGAAGTAACAGACCGATAAATAACTTCATCATCTTTCAATTCTCCGGTAAGTACTGTACATGCTCCGCAGTCTCCTTCGCGGCAGCCAATTTTTGTTCCTTTAAGATTTTGGTGATAACGAATAAAATCAAGCAACAGCGTGCCTGGTGGCAAAGTGGTACTTATTTCTTTTTCATTTAGGATAAAGCGGATCAAAATATATTTACTTAGTGAGATTAAAGTTACTATAATTGAGTAAATGCCCGAGGCTAAGGAAATATCGTTTGATAAACAGGTTTATTACAAGCTAATTGCCTTATGGGTTTTGTGCGAAGGTTTTTTAGGAGGAATAATCCATGGATTAAAAATTCCTGTGTCTGGTTTAGTTGTTGGAAGTGGTGCAATCATTTGCATTTGCTTAATTGCATATTATGTACCGGTAAAAGGAGCGATAATAAAAGCGACAATTATAGTTGCTATTTTCAAGATGATGCTAAGTCCACATAGTCCTCCCACTGCTTACATTGCTGTTTTTTTTCAGGGACTTTTAGGACAATTACTATTTATGAATTTGAAGTTTTACAGAGCCTCATGTATTGTACTTGGCTTATTTGCAATGGTCGAATCTGCTGTACAGCGAATTCTTGTTTTAGTTATTCTTTACGGAACAGAATTCTGGGCAGCAATTGATCAATATATCAGCAGGCTTACCAATCAAGCGACGGTAACAAACTATACCTCATCATTAGCAGTAGGATACATCTTCCTACATGCCGTTGTAGGAATATTTATCGGCTGGTTTGCTGGACATCTTGCTATAAGATCTGAAAAATGGACATCTACTCACGAGTATCTTATTGAAGAAGTACAAGAGCCAAACGATGGAAAAAAGTCTGAACTCCCATCTAAAAGAAAAAAGATAATGAAGCTTTCGCTCTTCGTTATTTGGGTGTTATTGATCATCTCTTTTCTCCAATCGGTTTCTGAAATTGGGAATCCAATACTTCCAGCAAATGTTGCGGTACAAGTGCTGTTTAGATCTATCCTGGTTGTGCTAACCTGGTACTTTTTTATTAGCCCACTTGTAATGTTGCTAATGAAGAAGGGGCTTGAAAAGCAAAAGGAAAATAAGCAAACAGATATTCAGCAGGTGATGCTTTTGCTTCCGTCGACAAAGTATATAGTAAGTAAAAGCTGGCAGATGTCAACTGGTTATAACCACTTGAGAAGGATAAAGAACTGTATAAAGATTATCCTTGTAAACACATTATTTATAAGGAATGGCAGATGAACGTATTTACATATTAACCGGCGAAATACATTCAGGTAAAACGACTTCAATAGCAAAATGGATCGAAGGAAGAACTGATGTTTTTGGGATCTTAACTCCTGATATAAGGGGGGAGAGATTTTTTATGAATGCCCAAACCAAAGAGCAGTTTACCATGGAAGCAGCAACAGGAGAAGCAAACGTGCTGCAGGTGGGAAAATATAATTTCAGTAAAGAGACTTTTGAAAAAGCATCAAGAGTGTTAAGGGAAGGTTTACTGCAAAATTGGGGTTGGCTAATTGTTGATGAGATTGGTCACTTAGAATTAAAGCAGCAAGGCTTTTATGAAGTTATTAAAGAGATTCTCGGAAATGACAACCCTGAATTGAAGAAGCTTCTTGTTGTAAGGCAATCATTAGTTGAACAGGTGATAGCATTTTTTAAAATAAAGGATTACACGATTATTACTTCAATGGATAACATTTAATCTACTTCTCTTTGCCGCCTTGCTCAAACCAGCATCGTATCGCATCACGTTCTTCAGGTGTCATACCAGTTTTATTATTTTGAGGCATTGTCTTAGTAACAACTACCCGTTGATAAATTTTGTCCTTTAATCTGAATATATCTTGTGGTGTATCATAAACAACTCCATTCGGAGGCGCTGTGTAAACATCATCTGTTGGTTTACTTGAATGGCACGATACACACCTTTGTTGTACGATCATATTAATCTCGTTAATGCTGATGTCTGTTTTACATGCACCTGTGTTTTTTTGCGGGGCTGAAATAAAAGCTGTCGCCAATAAAATAAGTACAGACACTGGCATCACCCAAACGCTGTGCTGACCTTTTTCTCGAAGATTGAGGTAATGCTTAACACCCGCTGTTCCCAAAGAGATTGCCGCTAAAACCGCCCACGAATATTTATTTCCGAATGTGCTAGGGAAATGATTGCTGATCATTACAAACAGTACCGGTAAGGTTAAATAGTTATTATGTAACGATCTTAATCCTGCATGTTTACCAAGTTCAGGATTAAGTGGTTTGCCTTCCTTTGCTGCCTTCACCATCGCTTTTTGTGCTGGTATAATAATGAAGAAAACATTTGCTGCCATTAACGTACCAAGCATTGCTCCAAAATGAATATATGCTGCACGACTGCTAAATACCTGGCTATAGAAGTACGCAAAGCTTGTTGCTGCAATAAACCCTACAAGAGCAAACAATGTATTCTTTTTTACAAATGCAGTTTTACATAATAGATCATAGATAAGCCATGCAACAATTAAAGATCCAATGCCGATGCTTACAGCAGCAATCGGCGACAATGCAAGTACATTATTATCTATTAAAGATGATTTCGCATTAAAATAATAAACCACAAAAAGAAGACTGAAGCCGGAGAGCCATGTAAAATATGCCTCATACTTAAACCAATGTAAATCCTTTGGAATTTTTTGAGGAGCAACTTTATACTTCTCTAAATAATAAAAACCACCGCCATGTATTGCCCAGAGATTGCCTGCTAACTCATCTCTTACATCCTTCGTTCTGTTTAAAGCATTCTCCAGAAAAACAAAATAGAATGAAGCACCGATCCATGCAATACCAAAGGTGATGTGCATCAGCCTAACAATAATATTCAGCCACTCCATCATATGTCCTTCCCATGGAGTTCCTTTAATCAGGAACCATGTAAACAGCAATACAAGAATGACAGACATTATGATAGCTGTATAAATGTATCCCTTCAATCCTTCAGCTTCTTCATGTGTTGTTTCATCTTCAACTTCACTTGCGCTGTTGATGGTTCCCTTCTTTAATTTTTCTAAAGAACGAAAGTGATATGTCATACCAACAAGCATGAAAAGAATTATAATAAGAACAGCATAAAGTATTATATCAAACATATCAATGCATGGCTAGGTCTATCGCAGCACGAGGTTTTATTAATCACTCAAATTATAATATACTTTTCTAATTTTAATAACTCATTTTATATAAACAACAAGCGTGTTCGATTTAGCAATAAGAAGTTTAAATACAATAACACCAGAGGGAACGAAGGACGCCGTTGTTTTGATAAAAAATGGAATAATTGCAGAGATAGCATCATCTCTATCGGGCATTGAAGCGTTGGAGATAATTGATGTTGCTGATAAAGTTTTAATGCCTGGTGTAATTGATCCGCATGTTCACATAAATGAACCAGGCAGAACAGAATGGGAAGGGTTTGACACTGCTACAAAAGCAGCAATTGCAGGAGGTGTCACTTGTTTGGTAGACATGCCTTTAAATGCTTCGCCTGTTACAACATCGGCTACTGCTTTAATAGAAAAACTTCGTTCAACACAAAATAAGCTACATGCAAGTTGTGCATTTTGGGGTGGCATTATTCCAGGTAATGAAAATGAGATACCGGGACTAATAGATGAAGGTGTTTTAGGCTTTAAAGCTTTTCTTACCCACTCAGGAATTGATGAATTTCCCAATGCTACTGAAGCAGACTTAAGAAAAGCTATGCCAGTAATTGCAAAGAACAATTTGCCGCTACTGGTTCATTGTGAGCTAACGGACGATATCGCAAGAGCAACAGGCGATATTAGATCTTACCAGAATTATTTAGCATCACGACCAAAGGAGTGGGAGGACAAAGCAATAGCCTTGATGATCAGGTTGTGCGAAGAGTATAATTGTCATGTTCATATCGTTCATCTTTCTTCAGCAGATTCGATAGAGCAGCTACTGAAGGCAAAACAAAAAGGCTTACGCATAACTGTAGAAACTGCGCAACATTATCTATTTTTTAATGCTGAGGAAATAAGAAATGGAGAGACACAATACAAATGTGCTCCACCAATCCGCGAAGCGCAAAACAATGAGCAATTATGGCAAGCTTTAAAAGATGGTATTGTTGACTTTGTTGCTACAGATCATTCACCTGCACCTCCTGACTTAAAGCAAATAGAAAGCGGAGATTTTATGAAGGCATGGGGTGGAATCGCATCGATCCAATTCACTCTGCCTGCTTTATGGACAGCAGCAAAGCAGAGATACTGCACTTTGAATGATCTTGCAAAATGGCTATGTGAAAACCCCGCACGCCTCCTCGGAAAAGAACATCAAAAAGGGAAGATAGAAATAGGGTTTGATGCCGATCTGATTATTCTTGATCCTGAAAAGTCGTTTACTGTTACAGAAGATATCATACATCATAAACATAAAATAACACCCTACCGAAACAGGCAATTATTTGGTGTGGTGGAACAAACCTTTATAGCAGGTAAAAAGGTTTATCGCGATGGAACGTTTATTGAATTGAATAAAGGAACATTGGTTTTAAACAACATTAAAACATAGAGCATGTCGGATTCTTCTTCAACAAAATACATTGACCTCGCCGCCGAAAGATTGGGTGGCAAAGTGTTACTCTGCAGCGATGATTTTTTCGCAGAAAAAGAAAACCTCATAAAGCCTGGCAGGGGAATCTTTATTGCAGATAAATACACTGACCGTGGCAAATGGATGGACGGTTGGGAATCAAGAAGGAAAAGAACTCCCGGCAATGATTGGTGTATTGTTCAATTGGCAACAGCTGGCAAAATTCATACGGTAGATATCGATACCAATCATTTCCTCGGCAATCATCCGCCGTATGCATCAATTGAGGCATGTTATATTCCGGCTGGAACAGCGCCTGATTTTGAAAATGCGGTCTGGAGAGAGATTCTTTCTAAAGCTCCGCTCGAACCCGGCGACCACAACTTATACAGCATAACAGACGATGATGTTTACACGCATTTAAGGTTGAACATCTATCCTGATGGTGGTGTGGCACGTCTAAAAGTTTATGGAGAAGTATATAAAGATTGGAACAAGGTGGGTGCTGATGAATTAATAGACCTAGCAGCAGCAACAAACGGCGCAAGAGCCATATTATGCAACGACATGTTTTTCTCTCACATGGATAATCTTATCATGCCGGGCAGAGGCATAAACATGGGTGATGGCTGGGAAACAAAAAGAAACCGTACGCCTAACAATCGTGATTGGGTAATTATTCGTTTGGCACACCAGGGGATTATTCAGAAGGCGTTAATTGACACGGCTCATTTTAAAGGAAATTATCCAGATAGTTGTATGATTGAAGGCTGCAACATTTCGAGACATGATGAAAGCAAACTAACTACACATGATATTCCATGGATAACCATTCTTCCGCAGGTAAAACTGCAGCCCGATCATGAGCATTACTTCGAACAGAAAACCCCTTTGGGAGAGGAACAAATGGATAGTACTGCATCCTTCACCCATGTTCGGCTTTCTATTTTTCCTGATGGTGGTATTAGCCGTATGCGTTTGTGGGGTAGGTGAAATAGCTGAAGAATTTTCTTGTACTAAACATCTGTACTTATCTGAGCACCTGTTGCGTCGCACACTTGTACAGCATATCTTTATTGAGCAATAAATATATTCTCAAACTACCATACACCAATAGCTCAATACCAGAATGACACTCGCAGAATTTCATAGCTTGAATGATGAAGAGAAAAAAGAGCTGCTTCAACGATGCTGTGGTTCTTCTGCGTGGGTCGATAAAATGCTTGCCGCTTTCCCTGTTGAAGATTTAGAGGATCTATTTATCAAAGCTGAAAACAAGTGGAAGGATTGCAAGAAAGAAGATTGGCTGGAAGCATTTGAGCACCACCCAAAAATCGGTGATATCAATTCTCTAAAAGCGAAGTTTGCAAACACAGCTAAGTGGGCTGAAGGCGAACAATCAGGTGTTAACGAAACATCGCAGCAAGTCTTAGAGGCATTGGCAGAGGGCAACAAAGCATACGAAGATAAATTCGGCTATATCTTTATTGTATGCGCCACAGGTAAATCTGCTGAGGAAATGTTACGCATTTTGACCTTGAGACTACAGAATGATCCTGAAGATGAATTAAGAATCGCAGTAGCTGAACAGAATAAAATCACCAAAATCCGCCTGGAAAAATTATTTGCCTAACCAACCAACACATTAATGAGTCAACTAACAACTCACATACTCGACACAACAAAAGGAAAGCCTGCAGAAGGTGTAACAATTATTTTATACCAGGGTGGAAATGACGAATGGAACGAAATAGCACGAGGCAATACTAACAGTGATGGTCGTATAAAAGATTTACTCGACTCTAATAATACTTTGCAATTGGGAATTTATAAGATGAGGTTTGAAACGAAAGATTACTTTGACAAAACTTCAACCCAAACATTTTACCCTTACGTTGAGATTGTCTTCGACATCCAAAACAATGAACACTATCACATTCCATTACTGTTAAATCCATTTGGATATTCAACATATCGCGGCTCCTGATCTTTGTGCATCTTTGTGTCTTAGTGCCTTTGTGGTTCAAATCAAACTACTTGTATGAAACTCTCCATCAACGATAGTCAAAAAGAAAACCTGCTAAACGAATTACAGGTCGCAAACTTAAAATTTCAGAAAACCTATCCCGGTGATAAGCCCGACAGGCAGGCAGTGCATACAGTTTATGGAGGAGCCAACTTGTTTAAATCTGACACGGCTGTAAAGATGGGAGAGATTGCATTACGCAATTTGCAAACGTATGCTCCCAATTTTGTTTCTCTTGCAAAAGCCCTACAGCTTAAAGGGTATGAGCATCTTCCTCATCTTGAAAAGGATATTCAATACCTGGTTCAGAAGCTTGATAAAATGAGCGAAGAAGAAAGAAAAAAGGAAACCTCATGGCTTGCGTATTCAGTCTATAACAAAATCGTTCAGAAGTTAAAAACAGAACCTGTTGAAGATTTTAGAATTGACTTTGAAGATGGCTTTGGTAACAGACCAGATGATGAAGAGGATGCAACAGCAGTGAATGCAGCAAACGAATTAGCAATTGGCATGCAGAACAAAACGATTTCACCTTTCATCGGTATTCGTATAAAACCTTTCACTGAAGATCTAAAGAATCGTGGTGTAAGAACACTTGACTTATTTCTTACCACATTACTTGAAAAGACAGGTGGAAAATTGCCAGACAATTTCATCGTTATGTTGCCAAAGGTTACTATACCCGAACAGGTTATAGCAATGGTAAGATTGTTCGAGATTTTAGAAAAGGAAAACAATCTTACGCCCGGCACATTAAAGATGGAAACGATGGTGGAGGCAACGCAGATTGTAATGGATGATGAAGGCAGAAATCCTTTAATGAAGATTGTAAGAGCAAGTGAAGGAAGATTGATAGCAGCACATTTTGGTACGTATGATTACACTGCATCATGTGGTATTACTGCTAAGTATCAAACCATGTCTCATCCTGTTTGCGACTTTGCGCATCACATGACGAAGGTTGCTTTAGGTGGCACGGGAATTCATCTTTCTGATGGTGCTACGAATGTAATGCCGATTGGTCCGCACAGGGGAGAAAACCTTACTTATGAGCAACTAAAAGAAAACCGCGAATCAGTTTATAATGCGTGGAAAATTGGTTTTAATCATACAACACATTCACTTATTAATGGCAGGTACCAGGGTTGGGATTTAAATCCGGCACAACTTCCGATGCGTTATGCTGCTACTTATAATTTCTTTTTAAGTAGTTACGAAGATGCTGTTTTCAGACTTAAGTCTTTTGTAGAACGTGCAGCTATTTCTACTTTAACGGGAGATATTTTTGATGATGCCGCAACTGGTCAGGGGCTTCTGAATTTCTTTTTGAAAGCAATGAACTGTGGAGCAATTACTGAAGAGGAAGCATTAGCAACTGGACTTACTTTAGATGAAATAAGAAGCCGTTCTTTTTACAGAATACTTGAGGGAAGACGGCAAAAGAATTAATGCTGAAAGGCTGCCGGATAGAAGCAGAAAACCCGGTGAAGCACTTCAACAAGCTCAGTGTGACAGGCCAGCAGGGCTTCTGTGCCGGACTTGCAGCGTATAGACGTAACAGATGACCGGAATGTGTTCAAATGATTAGAGCCCCAGGTTGTTACGCCGCTCATTAAACCTGCTCACATCTTTACTGGTATTTTTTTCTTTAAGTTTTTCACTCAACTTCATTGTCTCGAATAAGTAAGACAGAATGTAAAAGATAATAAAGATGGCAAAAGATATATAACAGTATAACCTGATGCTTTGGGTATATGCCAGATCTTTTTCTTTCTCGTAGATGATGTTATCATAGACCTGGCTGTTCACGCTATTTCTTATATCCATGTATACTTTCAAAGAATCCATTCTGCCGGTACTCCATTCTTCAAGCGGGTTGTATACCATAATGGTATCTCCCGCTACTGCTTGCAACGATTTAGTATAGCCCTGTCTTGCACCAAGCTCTGCACTATAAACTCCTGAAAAATATATGATATCTAAAACGATGAGAATAGCAAGTGCCTTTCGCGCCATCTTAGGTTGCATGAACGTGGCAAACGATAGCCCCGCTAGTATCAATGGTACCAACGCGATAATTAATCCAAGGGCTAATTGGTCCATGTTTTGGTTTAATGGGAGTTTAGGTTGGTATAGATGATGTTCATAAGCATACAAT
This sequence comes from Segetibacter sp., assembly GCA_036387965.1. GTDB lineage: Bacteria > Bacteroidota > Bacteroidia > Chitinophagales > Chitinophagaceae > Segetibacter. The sequence goes on from DASVST010000126.1 coordinate 18,345, forward strand.
AGTTGCTTTTGTTAGGGTTGTGCATAGTTGTAGCTTGGTAGAGAAAGGATAAGTAGCAAACAATGATACCTATTACAAGTGAAGTTTGTATTATAAGAATGCAAAATATATATCCACAGTAATTTTACGTAGCGTGGATGGGATTTTTACGAGCAGCTTTTACATGTTTAAGAAAGAAACAAATCAGAAGCAAAGGATGAATACACTACACTACCATTCGATTTTTAGTTAGATGGATGAAAGGATGTTGATATAATAGATGCTGTAATAATTATACTTTTCAGGCTTCACATTTGTATCTTTTACAGCTTGCAATCAAACAGGTTTGCTTCTGTTGGTATCTGGAGTCTTTTACAAAGCTTGTAACGGCTTATCTCAACACCTCTTATTAAAATATCATGAGTTCGCCATCTGTTTAGTTGAAAACTTCATGCGCAGGTAAGCATATAACTGTAATTCGCTTGCAGTAATATGTGCCATTGTTTTTCCTAAACACAAGGTGAAGTACGAGAGCTATCGAACTAGGAGTCGTTATTAGATTTCTGCAACGTAACCCTCTGTCAAGTCTCTAAGATCTCCGCTTAACTATACAACATCCCGTGTGCTACTTTATACTACCGTTCAAAATATTTTACGTTCTTTTAACAAATGGTTATATATTGAACTCGAATAACTTATTTTAACTCCAAAACAAACACACATGAGAAGAATTGTTTCGAGTTTCTTACTGGCAATATTATGCTTTGCAATTGCAGGTAAGTCACAAGTCCTGCCCATCTCCGGCAAGGTCACAGATGAAAAAGGAGCGCCAATTCCTTCAGCATCTATTGTCATCAAAGGAAAAACTGCCTCAGGCACTACTGCAGATGCCCAGGGAAATTTCAGAATCTCCGCATCAAGAGGAGACGTGTTAGTTATTTCTAGTGTCAATTTTGCTAACCAGGAAGTTACCGTAGGATCAAGCACTACGCTAAATGTTTCACTTGATCCTTCAAGTGGTACCTTATCTGAGGTAGTGGTAACCGCCATGGGTATCAGACGTTCTGAAAAGGCATTGGGGTATGCTGTATCCAAAGTTGATCCCGGTACTATGCTACAGAAATCCGAACCCAATATCCTAAACACACTTGCCGGTAAAGTCCCGGGTGTCGACATTAGGGCCGGCCAGGGTGCACCAGGTGCAGCTACCCGTATTCAGATTAGAGGTGTATCGTCTTTTACAGGTGGAGAACCTTTGATAATAGTAGATGGTGTTCCTTACAGTAATCCAATTGTAAATACCAGTAACCCATTTAGCGGCGGTGGTACTTACGGTTCTGGTCTAAACAACCTCGATCCCAACGATATAGAATCCATAAACGTTTTAAAAGGTGCAGCCGCTGCATCACTTTACGGTTCAAGAGCAGCAAATGGAGTATTGTTGATCACAACAAAATCTGGTGCTCCTAAACGTGGAGCCAAGCCTCTTACAGTATCGTACAGGGCAGGGTATAGTATTGAGAAAATAGCTGACATCCCTGATTTTCAAAATTCATATGGCGCAGGCGCCAACTTTAGAGCGCAGTCTTCTAATGGTTCGTGGGGTGCTAAATTTGGTAAAGGCGTAATTTATGATGCAGGCGGCCAAATTATAGGCACATCTGCATCAGGAGTAGATTCAATACCTGCTACAACCTGGGCTACAATGTTTGCTTCTTATCCGGAGCTTTTCCCTAATGGACGCCTCGCCTATAAAGCAAATCCTAACAATGTATCTTCTTTATTCAACACGGGTAGCCTTATGGAGCATTCTGTAGGCTTAAACGGTGGAGGAGGAAATTCACTTTTTAATGTCACTCTCTCCAACGTTGACCAGGAAGGGTATATAACGAACTCAAGCTACACTAAAAATAATGTTAGTGTGGGTGGACAAACTACAGCAGGGAGCCTTACTGTAGGGGCAAATGTTTCGTATGCAAGGTCTAAGCAAATAGGTGGTTTCATCGGAGCTGCGCAAAGCTTCTTATCGCAGTGGGGTCGTACTTATACCATGGCGAGAAACTGGGATATTACAGGCTGGCCTTCGGAGGATAGAACGGGCAGACAAATTGGTTTTAACGACGGACAATATACCAACCCGGTTTGGGCGGCAAAGCACAACGTAATTACTACCATTGATGATCGTATAGTTGCTAACGTAAGAGCTTCTTATAAATTTAGCGACAGGGTACGCGTTGACTTTAACGCCGGAGTAAATAATTACAGCCTCTTCCGCGATCAAATTATTGATAAGTCTTCACTAGGAAGTGCAGACAATGTATTAGGTACACTTACAGAAGTGGTAAACAGGCAGCAAGAGATTCAGGGAAAAATAGTAGGTGTTTTTAGTCCAAAAATATTTGACAACTGGAGTCTTGACCTCACTTTAGGTAGTGACGTCAATGAAAGAACCAGCCGTGGCCAACAGGTATATGGTGTTGATTTTGTAATTCCGGGATTATTCAATCTGACAAATACCCGTCGTCAAGTTTTTAACAGTGACAGAAGATCAAAAAGGAGATTGGTGGGTGTCTTCGCAGACGCGAGTTTAGGTTATAAGAACTTTGCATTTCTTAACCTGACAGGCAGAACGGACCTTACTTCTACACTTCCATATAAAAATGCACAATACTTTTACCCCGGTGTTTCAGGATCACTCGTTTGGTCAGATGCTTTTGGCCTCAAATCTAACGTTTTGGATTACGGTAAGTTTCGTGCCGGATATGCCCGTGTAGGTAACGATGCAGGACCCCATAATGGTGAAGCTATATTTGGTTTAAATGCTCTTGGTTTCCTTGGTCAGCCTTTGGCTGCCCGGGGTGGTTCAAGCTTCGATACCGAACTTACCCCTGAATTTACAACAGAATTGGAGATGGGTACTGACATGCGCTTCTTTAAGGGCAGAATTGGCCTTGAAGCAACATGGTATGACAAAAGATCAACAGACTTAATTTATTCACTAAATCTGCCCCAAACTACAGGTTTCAGCTCTTTTTTCACCAATCTTGGTGAAATACGCAATACAGGATGGGAACTTGCATTGGATGTTAAACCTGTTAGTACTAAGAATTTTGAATGGAACGTACGTGGAATATTTACAAAGAACAGGAATACTGTAGAAAAACTTATAGCTGGTCTTACCAGGGCGCAACTCGGTGGATATAACTGGATCGAACCAGGAAAACCTTATGGATACCTACGTGGTTCTTTCTCGGCCCGTGATAGTGCAACTGGTCAATTGCTGATCAATTCAGTTTCCGGTATGCCGTTCCTTGATCCTAACGACGGTATGGTGGGAGACCCAAATGCTGACTTTAAACTAGGCCTCACCAACACCGTTTCCTTTAAAGGGTTTGAATTGAGTGTGCTGTGGGATATGACGAAAGGTGGTGATTTCTATTCTGAAACCATTAACGGTATGTTAGGAAGAGGTGTAACAAGAGATACAGAAGATAGGGAAAAGAATCGCGTTATCACTGGTCTTTATGGTAACCCAACTCCGGTTCCGGGTGCTGATGGCCAAAATCATTATACGCCTATGTTGTCTGGTGGCAAACCTATTCCTAACCAAACTAGGGTAACTACCAATGATCTGTTTTTTACTGCAGGCACTGGTGCCAGCTTTGCAACAAACGGAGCATTTGAATATTCAGTTTTCGACGGTACCGTTTACAGGTTGAGGGAAATTTCTCTTGGGTATGGGCTGCCTAAGAGTTGGATTAGCAAACTAAAATTGACTGACGTAACCTTGTCTGTGAGTGGCCGTAACCTTTGGTTCCTTGCACCAAATGTTCCTAAATACACCCGCTTCGATCCGGATATCAACTCAGTAGTTGGTGCTGGTACGCAAGGTGTTGAAACCGGTGGTGCTCCAAGTACTAAACGTTACGGTATCAACTTAAACGTAGTATTCTAATTATAAAGTAAAACCTCAAAAATCATGAGAAGGAAATATTTCATATACACTTTTGCAGCGTTGGCTATACTAGCGACAGCGGGTACGGGCTGCAAAAAATTCCTGGATGTAAATAAAAACCCTAACGACCCAACACCTTCCTCGGTGGCATTAGGATTTGTACTAAGTGCGGCGGAACGTAACATTTCAGACAACATTGCTTTAGGTTCTGGCCTTGGCACCACAATGGGAGTGTACACTCACCAGATAACAGGTCGTATAGGCGCTGACAGGTATGGCGCAGGTTCAGCTGGCTGGAATGGTATGTACGCTGCTATTTCGAATTTAAATGTAATAATCAATCGTGGTACTCCTGAAAGCCGTTTTAAGTATGTTGGAATTGCCAAAGTGCTTAAGGCTTATACCTTTAGTATTCTTGTTGATGTTTACGGAGACGTTCCGTTTTCTGAATTTGATAGATTTGCAGAAGGAATAACACAGCCGAAATTTGATAAGGGTGCTGACATCTATCCTAAGCTTTTAACAATGCTGGATGAGGCGATCGCTGATCTAACTAATCCAGCTATCAATCCATCGTCACCGGGTGCTGATGATTATATCTACAAAGGTAATGTGACCAACTGGGTTAAGGCAGCAAATACGCTCAAGCTAAAATTATACACCCAGGTTAGACTTGTTCAGGATGTAAAAAGCCAGGTTACAGCGTTGTTAGCTAACCCTAGTAGCTTAATCAACACACAGGCTGAAAGCTTTATGATGCCTTATGGTCCCATAGGTGCCACTGACGACAGGCATCCTGCTTTCGGCGATTATAATGCAACCCAGCGCGGCGGACAGTTATTCAGCCCTTGGATGTACGAGATCATGAAAGGAAGAAACCCGGATATCTTAACCAACTTGCCTGATCCACGTCTTCCTTATTATGTTTATAATCAAAGATCTGGTCCTGGTGGGCCAAACCCAGGTCAGGAAAACTGTACAGAGTTTCGCGATGGAGGATTTGTATCTATAGTGTTTGGTTCAAGCGGTCCTTGCCGTGACGGTTCAAATAGCCTGACTTACTCTTTGTTGGGAGTTTTCCCTGCAGGTGGTAGGTTTAATGATAGTACGGCAAGATCTATCACTGCAATTGGTCCCCAAAATTCAGGAACAGGCGCCCGGCCTCATGAATTTATTACTTATGCTGATCGTTTATACCTTGAAGCAGAATTAATCCACGCAGGTTTAGCCCCTGGCGATGTACGAGCTGCGTTCAGTAAAGCTTTGGATGCGTCGTTCGGGCACGTGGATAATGTAGTATCCAACTTTGTAAAACCAGGTTCTGCTGGTGCAGCACAAACGGTTCCTTTAATTGCTACATTACCTGCTACGACTACCTATAAAACAGGTGTACTCGCAGCTTTCGATGCAGCAAATACAGCAAAGAAACTTGAACACATTATGACTCAGAAGTGGATCAACAGGATTGAGAATCCGGTTGATAATTATACCGATTATAGGAGAACTAAGTACCCTGTATTGTTTGCACCTGCTCCCGAAGGAACTGTTACAAGTGTAACCGATACAAGAGGTACTGTAACGCCGGTATCGAACGACAGAAAGTATCCATGGTCGCTTCCATTTAGCACTGGTGAGATAAGTTTGAACTCGAACGCACCTGCCCAAAAAGTACCTGAGTCGTATAAAGTATTCTGGCAGCCTTAATTGTATTACACTTTAAAAAACACATTATGAAACTGAGAAAAATAAATATATTGACAGCCATTGCCTTTGGTGCTGTTATCACGTTTGCAGGATGTTCAAAAGATGATGGAGCAATCCCTAAAAACATTGGGATAGAGGATGTTCCCGTTATAAGTATGAACTATGAAACGGCAAATGCTAATGTTCTGACAAAGACTATAACTTTTAGCACATCTGCAGCCTTTACTGATAATTTTAAAGCCACACAATATTTTCCAAATGCATTAGCACCAACAAAGATTGATATCTCTGTAAGAAAAGGCAATGTAGTTTCTACAGCTGCAACATTATCTATTGCAACACAAATTCCCAATACAAATGTTAAGACGTTCAAGGCCGATATAACCTCACTACCCGCCACTTTTACGATTACAGCTGCCGATATTACGACCTTGTTTGGGCCAATTTCTGCTAATGATGTTTATGATTTTGGACCGGATATTACCGTAAATGGTAAAAAATATAGTGCTTTCCCGGCTCAGTCTTACGGATCAGGATCAGGTCCGAATGGAATGAGTATCATCGGATTTGGTGAGTATGTACGGTATTGGTTTAAATGATAAATCATACTGCCTGGTCTAGATCAAAAATGAAAGGAGCTTACAAGCTCCTTTTGTCATTGTAAGCTTACGCTTAGAGAGGTTCTAAAAACTTCCAATTTCCTGTTGCTAAAAAAGTTCCCATACGAGTATCCTTGATTGATTGATTTGGTATGTGGACCCACTAGTATATGCACCTAGGACCACCTGATTATGTGAAGGCATTGAAAGCATTCTTTTTCACTCGTTTAAAGCGGTTTTGTTTTAATGAAATTTCGAAGTTGCAGCAAAAGTCTTCCTAACAATCTTTAAAAAGATACGTTTAGATCTTCAACTTCATTGCGAGTCTCACTGTGAATTTGCCCCTATACTACCTCCGATTTTATACTAAATTCTTCTTCCGGTATTGATAACATTGACACCGCTAAACTTCGTTGTTGCACAGCCATGCGATACTGCACTTGATTGACTCGGCTGACCTTTTCCATCATTGAAAGTTCCCCCAAAACGGTAATCTGTTTGATCACAAATTGCCGAACACGAGTTCCAGAATTCCTGCGTGTTTGCCTGGTATGCCGCATCTCTAACCATTCCTGCTATTTGGCCATTTTTTATTTCATAACACAACTGGCTGCTGAATTGAAAGTTATATCGTTGCTGATCGATAGAGTAAGAGTTGCGGCCAAACATGTATAATCCCTTCTCAATGTTTTTGATCATGTCTGCTGGCTTTAGAGGTGTGTTTCCAGGTTTTAAAGAAACGTTTGGCATCCTCTGAAACTGAACGCTGTTCCAACTGTCAGCATACGAACTTGCATGTGATTCATTCATTCCAAGTATGTGAGCCTGATCCCTCGTAACCTGGTAGTTGACCAAAATGCCATCTTTAATTATATCCCAGCTTTTTGCTTTTACACCTTCATCGTCGTAGCCGATAGCGCCTAAAGATCCTGCCTGGGTTCGATCTCCAACAAAGTTTACCAGCTTATTTCCAAAGTTGAATTTTTTCGATTGCCACTTATCCAGGGTTAAAAAACTTGTGCCTGCAAAGTTTGCTTCGTAACCTAATACACGATCTAATTCTGTCGGGTGACCAACAGATTCATGAATGGTTAGGAACAAGTTTGATGGATCAATTACAAGATCGTATTTGCCGGGTTCAAGAGGTTTTGCTTTTAGTTTTTCATCAAGTTGAAGTGCACCAAGTCGTGCATCCTCAATCATATCATAGCGGTTTTTGTACAAAGTAAATATGCCTTGTAATTCTTCTTTCTTATCAGGAATTAAGTATTCGTAACCCATACCGACAGGAGCACTCAGTGCATTTCTTGTCTCGAACTTACCTGATTGTTTATCAGTTTTTGTGAGTGTAAACGTTGGCCATAAACGATGAATATCCTGGTAGATATAAGAGCCATCCGTAGACGCAAAATACTTCTGCTCATTTACCTGGAAGAGTTGCGATGTTGCAAACGTTGCACCGTTCATTAGAGCAGCATTATTTACCGCAAGCAGCAGATCAATTTTATCCTTTAGCGGAACTTCAAAAGCGTTTTTGATTATCGGTGTTTTCCAACTTACTTCGCCAAAGCCTTTTTGTGGCGCAAGTTTCACCGGTTCGTCAATAAGCTTTGCATTTACCTGTGCAATGCGTACAGCAAAGGCCGCAGCTTTTGCAATGCCATCTGTTGTTAGATTATCTGTTGCTGCAAATCCCCACGAACCATTTGCAATTACACGAATCCCCATACCGAAAGATTCAGTATTTGAAATATTGTTTACCTGCTTTTCGCGTGTACCAATTATTTGGTTGAGGTATCGTCCGATACGCACATCAACATAGGAAGCACCTTTAGATTTTGCTGCATTTAGCGCCACATCTGCCATCTGCTTTTTCAATGCAATATCAATCGGTGTCAAAGCTTTTTCAATGGTGATGTCTTTGCCGAAAACCGGGATAGATTGCAAAACGGTTGCACCCAATCCTAAGCCTGCGTATTGTAAGAAATCTCTTCTTTTCACGATGATAATTTTGTGCACTCAATATACGACCAATATTAGCGGGAGCTATTTTATGTGCTATAATTTATTTCGGCGGCGGTTGCTATATTTATCGTCATTGCGAGGAGGAGGTACGACGACGAAGCAATCTGCTTCTGCAATAGAGATGATTGAATAGGTGAATCGATGTGGTTTTTTGAGGAAGGTTCTAGAGTATAAAGCAGATTGCTTCGTCGTTCCTCCTCGCAATGACGTTCGCTCAACGTCATCCTGAATTCATTTCAGGATCTCTTGGTGTGCTTGTAGAATTTGGGCCAGGAGATGCTGAAACAAGTTTAGCATGACGATAGAATAAATAAGCTCCCAGTTGGATCGCAAGTTGAAGGGTGCGACGCAACGGGAGCTCAATAGATATTCAAATGCTGGTTACAAAAAACTAAACCGCATCTGATAAGGATGTAAAAGTAAAATCCCTAACCTTGATTGGTGGCAATAAATAATGCGCGGTAGATTCGCCACTTACGCAACGTTCCGGAATGCCCAATGCCTCAATGTTGTTGAGCATGATGATTGGGCTTTCGTTGAAGCGGAAGTTTTTTATGGGGAATTTAATTTGCCCATTTTCAATGTAAAAAGTTCCATCGCGGGTTAGACCGGTGAGCAATAATGTTTGTGGATCAACAGAACGGATGTACCAAAGACGAGTAACTAAAACACCTTTATCTGTGCCTTTGATCAAGTCTTCTAATGATTGTGTACCGCCTGCCATAATCATCGCATCGGGCTGGGGCACAGCAGCGACGTTTTGTTTCTGCGCCCAGTAGCGTGAGTAGTACATGTTCTTCATTACACCTTTATCTATCCATGTCATTTTCTTCTGTGGTCTTCCGTCGCCGCTCCATGTGCTTGTAGGAAGGTCTGGGTGTTGCGGATCAGAATAGATTGTTACTCTTTCATCAACAAGTTTTTCGCCGAGCTTGGTTTTGCCGCCGGGCTTGCTTAAAAAGCTTCTGCCTTCATCGGCTTGCCTTGCATCTAACCCGTACATAATATTTTCAAGCAGAACTGAAACCGCTGCGGGCTCAAGAATTACTGTGTATTTGCCGGGCTCGATTGCTTTTGCTGCGGAAGAGCCTGCTGCTTTTTGTGCAGCGCTTGATGTCGCTTTATTTACATCAAGCTTCTTAAAATCGTTGTATCCTTTTGATGCATAACCAGAACCTTTACCATCTTCAGTGCGAAGGGTTACATTGAATGCAACGTTTGTGTTTGTATTATAGGCAAACAAACCATGCGAGTTCATCATAGATGCAAAGCCTGCACTGTTTTCAAGAAAGCCTGCTGCAACTTGTTTGCTGTCCTTGGCAATTTTCAAACTCGTTGCAACCGCATCAGCACGATCTTTCGGTGTGATTGCTGCAGTTGATTCTACAAATGTTTTGGATTCCAAATATGTTTGCGGTCCTAAGAATCCAACAAACTCGGGGTTTTCAGGAGCAAGTTTCGCGAGGTCTTCAGCACGTCGTACAACTTTCTCAAGCGATGCATCATCAAATTCGTTTATAGTTGCGACCCCTGATTTTTTGCCAAATGCAGAAGAGACAACAAGTGTGCTTTGGCTAACACCACCGCTGGTGCTAACAGAGTTTCGGGCATAACGAATGTTTCCACCATCAGATCCGTAAAGGTTTGCTTCACATTCATCTGCCTTTGAATAGCTGAGTACTTTTTTTAATAAAGCTTGTGCTTCGTCTTTAGTTAGTAGTGGCATATTAAATTTTTCTTGCTGTGTTAATTACGTTTACTCCATTAAAGCGTGTGGTTGATGAACCGTGAGATACGGCACTCACCTGCCCCGGTTGCCCTTTGCCATCAAAGAAAGATCCGCCTAAGCGATAGTCACTTTGATCAGCAATCGCTGCTGTTGAATTCCAGAACTCCTGCGTGTTGCTTTGGTAAGCAACATCCTTGAGCATGCCAGCGATTTTACCGTTTTTAATCTCGTAATAAAGTTGTCCGCCGAATTGGAAGTTGTAGCGTTGCTGATCGATGGAGAAGGAGCCGTCACCAATAATGTAAATGCCTTTTTCAACGCCCTTAATCAAATCATCGATGCTCTTCTTTACTTTACCCGGCTGCAAAGAAATATTTGCCATACGTTGAAACTGAACGCTGCTCCAGTTGTCTGCATAACAGCAACCCTGCGATTCATTCAAACCGATTATGTGTGCCTGGTCTCTTATAGCCTGGTAGTTCACCAAGGTTCCATCTTTAATAATATCCCACTGTTTTGTTTTTACACCTTCATCATCGTAACCCACGGCACCAAGTGAACCTTTTTGCGTTTTATCAGCAAACAGGTTGACCATCTTATTGCCGAAGTTGAATTTCTTTGTCTCCCATTTATCAAGGGTAAGAAAACTTGTTCCTGCATAGTTTGCTTCATATCCTAAAACACGATCAAGTTCCGATGGATGCCCAACAGATTCATGGATCGTCAACCATAGATGCGAAGGGTCAAGAACAAGATCATACTTGCCGGGCTCAACGGATTTTGCAGTAAGCTTTTGTGTTGCCTGCAAAGCGCCTGCTTTGGCATCTTCCAACATATCATAACGCTCTTTGTATAAGGTTGTAACACCTTTTATCCTGTCTTGTGCGCGGGGCATTAAATATTCATAGCCCATACCAACTGGCGAGCTCAAAGAATTTCTCGTCTCAAACTTGCCTGATTTTGCATCGATCTTAGTAATGAAAAATGTTGGCCAGATGCGATGCACATCCTGGTCGATATAAGAGCCATCTGTTGATGCGAAATACTTTTGCTCGTTTACTAAGAACAAAAGTGAGTTTATGTAGTTAGCTCCGTTCTTCATTGCTGCATCATTTACCGAAAGCAACAAATCAGCCTTTTCTTTTATCGGCACTTCAAATGCATTCTTTTCAATGGGTGTTTTCCACGAGACTTCGCCATAACCTTTTTGAGGGGCAAGTCTTACCGGCTCTGATAACAATCTTGAGTTTTCTTTAGCGATCTGTACAGCTAATGCAGCAGCTTTTGCTATGCTGTCATTATCCAGTTTATCAGTTGCAGCAAAACCCCAGCTACCGTTGCTTATCACTCGTATACCCAAACCATAGGATTCAGTATTGACCGTGTTTTCAACTTTGTTTTCGCGGGTAATAACGTATTGGTTAAGGTAGCGACCAATACGCACATCTGTATAAGTTGCACCTCTCGATCGGGCTGCATTTAAAGCAACATCAGCCATTTGCTTTTTAAGTGCAACGTCAATTGGCGTAAGTGCTTGTTCAATAGAAATGTCTTTGCCAAATACAGGAATAGATTGCAGCAGTGAAGCTCCAACTCCGAGTCCTGCAAAGTGGAGGAAGTCTCTTCGTTTCAAAATGGTTTAGGTTTAAGTTGATGAGGGATAAGCAGTTAGTAAGATAGAAAAAATATTTAAAGTATATAACGAAAATATTTCTTTGGTTCTAAAGGCAAGCAAGATTGAGAGAAGTTGTTAGCCGACATTTGGTTCTTTACTCAACATCGTTGTGTCACTCACTTCGGGTTTTCCTACCTTCCCCGTCATTGCGAGGAACGAAGCAATCTGCTGCATGAGTTAAGAGATGTTAGCAGTTTCGTCTACGCTTAGTATTTTCCGGAAACCTTTACACAGCAACTGCAGATTGCTTCGTCGTTCCTCCTCGCAATGACGTTCTCCGTTGGTCATTCTGAAATCACTTTGGATATCCTGTTGTGCTTGAACAGTTGTGCAATTGCTTCGTATTACAAACGACTTCTTTAAGAGAGCAGGGGATTGCTTCGTCGTTCCTCCTCGCAACGACAGGTATAAAAAAGGAGCAATTTTCATTGCTCCTTTTTTTATTAAACTGCATCCGACAAGGACGTGAAAGTAAAGTCTCGAATCTTTAATGGTGGAACAATCATGTTACCTGTTCTCTCCGGTTTGCCAAGTTCTTCTACGTTATTAAGCATAATAACAGGACTCTCATTAAAGCGGAAGTTTTTGATAGGGAACTTGATCTTACCATTCTCAATGTAAAAAGTTCCGTCGCGGGTAAGACCGGTAAGTAACAAGGTTTGTGGGTCAACATTTCTTATATACCAAAAACGTGTAACCAGGATTCCTTTGTCAGTATTCTTAATCATGTCTTGTATCGAAGACTTGCCACCTTCCATAACCATGCGGTTTGCACCGGGTTGTGCTTCAACTCCCTGCTTTTGCGCCCAATATCTTGAGTAGGATAATTTCTTTACAACTCCTTTATCAACCCAGACTGTTTTCTTCTGTGGACGGCCATCGCCTGCAAAAGTTGAGAAGGGAAGATCAGGATGCAAGGGATCAGAATAGACCGTTACTTTCTCATCAAACAGTTGCTCGTTTAAACGGGTGCCACCGCCTTTCTTGCTCATGTAGCTGCGGCCTTCATCTGCACTACGTGCATCAAATCCGCCAAACATATTCCCAAGCATATCACTTACAGCCAAAGGCTCAAGTATAACGGTATACTTGCCTGGCTCAATTGCTTTTGCTCCAACAGAGCCGTTAGCTTTTGAAGCGGCAATTTTAGTCAATGCTAAAGTATCGAGCTTGCTGGTATCGTTATAACTCTTGCTTATATAACCGGAACCTGTTCCTTCAGCATTGCGAACTGTGACAGAAAAAGAAACATCAGTATCCTTGTTGTAACCAAACAATCCTTTAGAATTCAACATAGCATTAAAGCTTGTTGTATTCTCAAGGTAGCCGGCTGCTTCGAGCTTTGCATCTTTTGAAGCCTTTAAACTCTTGGCTACGTTTTCAGCTCTGACGTCAGGATTTATTGCTGCTGTATTTGCTTTGTATGTAACAGGCTCAAGATAAGTTTGCGGGCCAAGCAAAGGCATGTACTCAGGGTTTTCAGGAGCCAGCCTTGCAAGCTCTTCAGCCCTGCGGACAACTTTCTCTAATGATGCATCATCAAACTCGTTGATGGTTGCAACACCAGTTCTCTTGCCGAATGAGGAAGATACTCCCAGGTTCATCTGGCTGATATCCCCAGCAGTTGATACGGCGTTACGGGCATACCGGATATTACCACCCTCGGAACCGCCGAGATTTATTGTACACTCATCAGCCTTAGAAAAACTCATCGCTTTCTTAAGGATGGCTTGTGCTTCTTCTTTACTAAGTATAGGCATGTTTGTATATTAAATTTTTCGTGCTGTATTAATTACGTTAACTCCATTAAAACGTGTGGTAACACTTCCATGAGAAACGGCACTTGATTGAGAAGGTTGTCCTTTTCCATCATTGAACGACCCGCCTAAACGGTAGTCATCTTTATCCGCCAAATCAGTAAGTGAATTCCAGAATTCTTGTGTGTTACTTTGATAAGCAACATCGCGAAGCATACCGGCTATTTTACCATTTTTTATCTCGTAAAATGTTTGTCCACCAAACTGGAAGTTGTAACGCTGTTGATCAATTGAGAAAGAACCATTACCCATAATGTAAATTCCTTTTTCAACGCCTTTGATAACATCGTCAACACTTCGTTTTGCTTTGTTTGGTTGAAGAGAAACGTTCGGCATTCTTTGGAACTGAACATCAGCCCAGCTTTGGGAATAAGAAGATCCGTGAGATTCTTTTAAACCGATTATATGGGCCTGGTCGCGGGTTGCCTGGTAGTCTACAAGAATGCCATCTTTAATAATATTCCACTCCTTGCACTTCACACCTTCATCATCCCAACCAACTGCACCAAGGGATCCTGTTTGGGTTTTATCGGCAACAATATTTGTAAGCTTGCTTCCGAAGTTGAAGTTTTTGGATTTCCATTTATCAAGCGTTAAAAAACTGGTTCCGGCATAATTTGCTTCGTACCCAAGAACACGATCTAACTCAGAAGGATGACCAACTGATTCATGTATTGTTAACCATAAATGTGACGGATCAAGTACAACATCATACTTGCCAGGCTCAACTGACTTTGCTGATATTTTTTCACTCACATCTTTGGTCGCATTCCTGATGTCTTCAAGTATATCGTAACGGTCTTTGTAACGGGTTACAATACCGCCAACTTTTTGATCTGCTTTCGGCATCAGATATTCATAACCCATGCCCATGGGCGAACTAAAGGATGCTCTTGTATCAAACTTGCCACTGGCTTTATCAATTTTAGTTACGCTGAACGTTGGATAAATACGATGTATATCCTGGTCGATGTAAGAACCATCAGTAGAAGCAAAATACTTTTGCTCGTTGACTGCGAATATTGCTGAGTTAACAAAGCTTGCTCCATTTTGCAATGCAATATCGTTGGCTGATAAAAGCAGATCGACTTTATCTTTTACAGGAACCTCGAATGCGTTTTTTTCAATAGGAGCTTTCCATGCTACCTCACCAAAACCTTTTTGAGGAGCAAGTTGTACAGCTTCGCCCTGGATTTTAGCGTTTGCTTTTGCAACAGCAACAGCACGTTCTGCAACCTTTGCAATGTTATCTTTAGTTACATTGTCGGAAGCAGCAAAACCCCAGCAACCATTGGCAAGTACACGTATACCTGCACCAAACGATTCGGTATTTGCAACACCCTGAACATTTTTTTCGCGGGAAGCAACGAACTGGTTGAGGTAACGACCAATGCGAACATCTGCATATGTAGCACCTTTAGATTTTGCGACGTTCAATGCAACATCTGCAAGTTGTTTTTTAGTGGCTACATCCATTGCATCGTTCAATGCCTGCAAAGGATCTATTGGCCGCCCCAGCAGGAACGACTTTGGAATCATAATAGCTCCAAGGCTCATGGCCGACATTTGGAGAAAGTCTTTTCTTTTCAAATTATATCCTCCTTTTTTTATTGGTAAAGAGCAATCTAACACTTTTCGTTAGCTTTTAAATACCTCTCATAAAATTTTGTTTTCGAACCACAAATACCCGCAACATATTAGAAATAACAGGAAGAAGTAAATTTTTGGAAATTCTGTTTGGTGTGTTTTATCTAACCGTTTGCCTGTAGTGGCAGAAGGTTGATTTGAAAAAGCATATTGTTTTGTTCGCGTAGTCTTATCGAACGCATCAACAGTTTTCCAGTCGTTTTTATCGAACGCATACCACCAAAACGTACTGCCATTTAGTTGAATTGTTGGTTGCCAGCCGGCTTTTGTAGGCCAGAATATTCCACTCCAATTATAAGGTAAGAGAGGATCGTTTTTAAGATATACTGAGGTGCCGGCTACTTGTGCTATTGGTATGTCGGTTCGATTTGTTTCAACAGATATTGTTGTTGGTTGATCCACTCTTGGTAAAGAAGGAGAAACGCTCCATGTTTCATCTAAGGGTTTTTTGCCGGCTGATTTATTTAAAATCTCTGACCAAAGCTCCTCATAATCTTTTTGATTACCAGCAAGCATCCAGTTGAAGGTATTGTTGATAGTAGTAAAAATTATTTTGCCTGAGCCATATAAAGTGCTGTTTACAAAAACCCTGTTTTGCTTGTCTATTACGAGAGGTTGCGTTCCGTTTTGAACGCGAATTGATAAGGGACTTTCGATCGAAAGTGCTTGAAAGCTTGCTGAGGTATCTTGCAAATGCAAACGGATCTGTTGTTGTTGACTTCCTGAAATGGATGCAACCGGAAACCGGTTTGAATAAAATGCATTAGATGATTTATTACTTGCCCGTACAATTAGTCCAAGGTTTTTAGTTGCTACAAAACTTCCAATAGTTCCCAACTCACCTTTTGATATTGATGAAAGCTCTGTAGCATGGGCGATAACAATGTTGAAGTTGCTGAGTAAGGCTGGTGTTATCCGATCAACGTTTAATGGATCAGTATTAAGGAAGTCTTTCGTGAATTTGCCTTTTGATATGAGTGTTCTTGTAACGGTTTTAAATCCTTTTTGACCGAGCGAATTCTTTAGAAACTTGTTTTCAAAATCAGGCGAAGAGCTTAGTAGGAGAATTTTTAAAGGCTCACCTTGTTCAATTTGAATCGGTATTGATTCGTTTGATACTGTATCCTTTCCATCAAGCACAACCAGCGAGTAAACAGATCTGCCAGCATGTTTAGGTATTGTAGTCAACTCAAAAGTTTGGTACTTATTCGGGTTGATTTTTATGGAATCGAGCGTTGTATTGAAACCCTTCAAGACCATTTTCAATGTTGAAGAAGAAGCATTGTTAAAACTTCCTTGAATATAAAGTTTATCGCCAGTTTTGAGTTTGTCAGTCCAGTGTATAGTAGTTATGCCGGTTACTTGCTTTGCAGGATGAAATACAATTGGCATACTGTCCAAGTCAGTTAACTCATCAGCCTCAAGTCCGTTTCCATAAACATGAATTGCACTTACATCTTTTTGAATTTTTCTAATCGAACTTAACCTGCTCACAAGTTTTGTGTTAAACTTTCTTGAGGCGACTAATTTATCATCTAAGGTGAAGACCGGGGCTTTGTCGTTGGCTTTTAGTAGAGCTGTTACACTCTCACTCTCAAAACCTTCTGTTAGTAAAATAACGTTGTTAGAAGAATTACTCTTAATTATTTTACCATAATAAATTGGCAATGCAATACACGCTAAGCTAACCACTGCAAGTATTGATGAAAGCACTCTCCAAAGTAATCTTGCTTTGTTATTTCGATTAACTTCTTTCCAAATGAGAAAAGCGAGTAACAACAAGCTTAAACCTATAACTATAAAACTCCACTCAATCATTCCTGCGGTTTAAATTCCTGAAATATTGTTGAGATAATTTGCCAGGTGTTGTGGATGTTTGTTGTGGGAGTTTGGCGGACGAAGAAAGCATGCGTTGTAATCCGCTGCCCGCGATATTTATGTCTTTAGGCTTGTATTCTTTTCTAAGAATTCTTCTTAACGATTCGAGCGATGATAGATAGTTTGCTGGCTCTGCTGCAGCTTTGTTACTCAACTGCATGCTAGCCTGTTCTAAAGTCTCAATTGATATTTTGTCTAAAGGTTCTTTATTACGCACTATTTCTAAAACACCCAATGCCTGTCGCAATGTTTTAGTGTAATCACTTTTAGTTTCTATGGTGCGCTGCGAAACTGGTTGTATAATCTTATCAAGCTCTCCCGTAAGTCTTTTTTCAGGCTTCAATGGTGTTGTTTTCATTCCTGTCTTCGCCACATAAACCCTGGTTGATTGTTGCAGTTCCTTTAAAAGCTTTAAAGCCTTGTATTCAAAAGGCAATGCGTCTTTTGGCTTGATTGTTCTGAGCTGCAATTCTGCCTTCCACATTTCTGCAAGGGTAGCTTTCAATTGCTTTTTTGTTTCTGCGTCAAAGAAAGTTGCATCTTCAGAGTTATCGTGAAGATGGGCATATGCGTCCTGTAGTTTTTTCGTGTTACCAAATTCTTCAGCTTCATCATGTCCTTCTTCATCGCCATGTTCGCCTCCAATCTCAACGTCCGTTTCTTCGCCTAAAAATTTGCCATAACGAAGTCGTAAGAGTTTTTGATCAGTACCTAAATCATTGCTCTTGTTCTTAAATGCTTCAAGACTCATGGTGTCACGACTTTTTAATAGTTGCTCTGTTTCAATAATTATTTGTCGCTGACTTCTGAAAAATTCCGGCTTAATGTTTACACCACTCATCATTCCCTCTGCTTCCAAGAGTTGTTCAGTGTTTTCTAAACGCACAATTAAAATATCAGAGCGCTTTTCCTGGTTTTTATTGTCAATGGCAGAAACATAGAAATATAACTCATCACCTGCTTTCATTCCTAAAGATGAAAGGTTGATCAACTGTTGTAACTGGTACTGTCTCCTTCCACTCGCAAAATTTGCAAATGGTATTTGCTTCTCCTGGAATTTGACTGCTTCACCACTGCCACTTGCTATAGTTGCAAATATGGTTGATCTACTAATTCCATAATCGTCGGCTAAGGTTACACTCAAGTTTGTTCTTGGTGGCTGCCCTGCTTCAATTAATGTATTTGGTTTTGGAGTATTAACTACAATGATTGGAACTTTATCTGGTATAACTTCTATTCTATACAATTCAGAAAGGATGTTGCCGATTTTCACCTGGTAAAAGCCGGGCTTAACCACTTGCCTGCTGGCTAACCACTTGGTTTGATTGTTCGCCGCACTAAGCTTTAAAACCGACTTATCATTGAATACTAACACCAACTCCTTTACTGGGGTTGTTGTATATATACTCCATGTAATTATTGCACCTTCTTCAGCGACTATGTTAAACCGGTTTTGTTGGCGTATTGATTTACCAGTATAAACTGGCGGTGCTATTTTGATTTGTGCACTTTTAATTTGAGGAAGCTTTACTTCGGGCTTGGATGATGTAACAGAAGATTGTTCTGAGCTATTGTCTTCAACTAGTTGCCTGAAGTTTATAGGCAGGAACAATAAAAACAAACTAAGAAGGATAGATGCAATCAACATTATGAAAGCAACTTTAAAACCAATGTTGATCCGTTGAGGCGTTTGTATATTAATATCAATTGCACGTTCTACTTTTTGAAGCTGTAAGCGCTCAAAGAAGTTTAATTCATCAGCAGGCTTAAGGATAAGAAATGCACTTTCTTCTGCAGCAGGAATCGTTCGATCAATAAAACTTGTTACATCCTTTTGATCAGGTTTCTTATACAAGAAGAAGTAGGTTATAGTTGCAAAAACCGCAAGCATCAGAGGCATAACATACCAAGGCAAGTCAAACTGCTTGATGATAATAGCAGAAACCAAAATACCTATCGTAGAGCTCATAAATAAATAGATCAACAAGGTTTTTGTTGTCCACTTTTTTTGAAGTGCATGTATAATATTCTTACCCTGCAATGCTGCCACTGTTTTGCAAATTTTTACGTCTGAATGAGATTATTCTTTCTGCTAAGAGTAAGATAAAGGCTAATATCCATAATGCTTTGGTAAGATCCGTCCGAGCTAAAAGTTCTTGTTTTGGTAAGGTTGGTTGTCGAGATGATGTTGGAACTATTTGTTGAGGATCGACTAATCTTTTGTCAGCTGCGATAGTGATCTCCGAATCCTTTTGGTCAGGATAAAGAAGGCTATATACAAGTCCCGGAAACTGGTTGCTCCACGGAAGATCATTCCATTGCGGGTTGAACCGGCTATAGAAATGATACACATTATTTGTTGCTTCCTTTGTCAGTAGCGGCTGACCAAAACCGTCACTCCAAACGATTGATGCTTGTGTACTTGGCTTGTTTACAATTGAATTAAAAGAGGCAATCGCATGAGGGGAATTAGTTTCTTCAGTTGCAATGGCTGAATAAGCTTTTTGAACTTTGCCTTTCTGGTAAATGAAGGAATTGTCAGTATTAAATGATGAAGGCATTTCAGTTTCTGATAACCAGAATATCCACTTTGATGTTGGGATGTTCTGGATATTGTTTTCAATTGTTGTCTTCATTTTGCGATGAGTGAAATCCCGGATGGCATCCATTGCTGCTTTCAGGTAGAATGCATCCGTTGAAAACTTATCCGTGTAAATTGTTATGAGGTTAGTGGATGTGTCAACCTCTACTGAATTCCGCAAGCTGCCCGTTGCAGTTTCAATGTAAGTAACAATCGTTTTTCCGGCTTCTACATTTACATCAAATTTGATGTTAGATGTTTGCTGGGTGATGTTTTGATATGAGTAGTACGTGCCGGTTGAACTACTATTACCTAACACAATCCGGATGCTATCTGCTGATGTTTCGTAAGCACTTTCTATCCATGTTGATGCTGTATCATCTATAATATATGAAGTCCATTTTAGATTGAGATCTAAGTCTGGGCGCCCAGCGGAAAATTGCTGAAGCTGGTTATTGGTGAATAGATAAACAGGCAGTTTAGCGGGTACTTTTTGATTAAGCTCTTTCAATAAAGTCCAATGAGATTGCTGATTTGTTTTGCCTTCTTCAACATTGTCTTTTAGTGCATCTTCAAATTTTGCTTCTTTAAATTCATCATTGAAGTAATGAAATGAATATCCTGTTTTTAGCAGCGAATCGATTTGCGGTTTGAATTTGTTGTAAGCAGTTTTTACTTGATCTTTCTCAATCAGTAACCATCCTTTTTCTTTGGTGATATCTACTTCTTTTTCCCAAAAGGGCTTTGTGAGAAGATGTGCAAGTACTACTATTAAAAGACAGCGCAGTAGTAATAGTAGAAGCTCAGATAGTTTCAAGCTTGTAGAATGCGATCTTGCGCTTTCTGTTAAGAAGGCAATACTGCCCACCTTTAATGTTTTGCCTTGCTTTACATTCCACAAATGAATTATTATTGGAACAGCAATTCCTGCAATTGCCCAAAGCCATATCGATTGAGTAAGTTGAAGCAAGTTATCCTCGTGGTTTGTTTCGTTGTTTCAAGAAATCAATTAGAGCTTTGTCGATCGGCTCATTCATTGTAATTAGTTTGTAGAAAATATTCTTGTTCAATAAGCCGGTCTTCACTTTGGTTAAGTGGGCATCAAGCAATTCTTTGTACGGCTTTTTGTTTTGAGCTGTATCTATTCTGATTGTTTGTCCCGTCTCTAAATCTTCCAACGCTGTATAGCCTTTGTAGTCAAGTTCTAATTCGTTTTGTCCCATTAAATGAAACACTATTATCTCGTGCCTGTTGCTTGCTAACGAATGAAGCAACTTTGAAATCTCACCATCTTTCTCATAATAATCAGTTACGAAAACAACCAGTTCTTTTTTGTTGCTTCCACTGAACAGGTCTTTATAATTTAATGGCTCTGTAAACTTTCCGCCCGGCTCAATTTTCTGCAACTGGTAAAAAATTCTTGAAAGATGTTGGTGGTCTTTTCTTGAGGGTAGAGAAAATAACCCGCCGTTTTGAAAAACATATAACCCCGTAGCATCGCCATGAAGATTTGATAAATAAGCAAGTGATGCAGCAAGGTATCTTGCGTATTCTATCTTGGAAAAGTTCGCATCAACATGATTCATGGAAGCGCTGGCGTCTATTAGAAACCTTACTGAAATACTTGTTTCAATCTCTGATTCGCGAATATAGTAGCGATCACTTCTTGCAAATAATTTCCAATCAAGTCTTCGTAAATCATCACCGGGCTGATAGCTTCTATATTGACTGAACTCCATACCGATGCCCTTAACGTTGCTGTTGTGTATGCCGGCCATAAAGCCATCGACAGTAGTTCTGGCAGCAAGTGGCAAGTCTTTTATCGCCATTAATATTTTAGGGTCTGCCAGTCTGCTCATGATGTTAGAACTATAATGTAATTTGATTGTTCAATAGCGATATAAAAGTTGAACGGAGCGTCGCAAGCAAAGTCAATTCATCCATTCAAATGCTCGTTTTATAATTTTTTATCCAAACTTTCCTTTTGGACGTTCAATTGTTTTAAGCAAGGTTGCAGTAACATCATCAGAAATTATATTCTCTGCTTCAGCCTTGAAGTTCATTAGTATTCGATGGCGCAGAACAGGGTAAGCCATTGCGTGTAGATCGTCCATAATAACAGCATAGCGACCTTTGTAAAGTGCACGGGCTTTTGCAGTTAAAATAAGTGCTTGACCTGCACGAGGGCCGCTGCCCCAACGAACCCATTCCTTTACATAAGCAACAGGCGAACTATCCGGACGGGTAGCGCGAATGATCGATGTTACATACTGAACCAACTCGTCACTTATACTTACATCCCGTACAAAACTTTGCAACTGCTGAATTTCTTCGGCACCTAAAATTGGTTGGACGTTTGCCTTTTTATTTCCTGTGGTGCTGCTTAATATATTTACCTCTTCTTCTAAGGTTGGATAGCCAATTTTTATGTACAATAAAAATCTGTCGAGTTGTGCTTCTGGTAAGGGATAGGTGCCCGCTTGTTCAATCGGGTTTTGCGTTGCAAGAATAAAGAAAGGGCGATCTAATGGATAGGTTTTGCCACCATAGGTAACTTCAAACTCTTGCATCGCTTCCAGCAAGGCAGATTGCGTTTTTGGTGGCGTACGGTTTATCTCATCAGCCAAGACAATGTTTGCGAACAATGGCCCTTCATTGAACTTGAAAAAACGTTTGCCGGTTGCGTGATCTTCTTCCAGTATTTCGGTGCCCACGATGTCTGTTGGCATTAAGTCTGGCGTAAATTGAATGCGTCGAAAGGATAGGTGAAGCGCTTGCGACATGGTTCGAACCATCAACGTTTTCGCAAGACCCGGAACACCTTCTAACAAACAATGTCCCCCCGCTAATAATGCAACAATGATTTCTTCCAAAATAACATCCTGCCCTACAATTACTTTTTGAATCTCACCTTTTAACTGTGCTAATTTGCCTAATAAACTTTTAACCGTGCTTTCTGTTACTTCCAAAGCGTTAGTTTTATTTTGTTTTTTGAAAAGAAGGAAATTAGGGCAAAAAAGCTACTGAAAAAAATAGAGTAGGTTATCCGGTTTATTTAAAGGTTAAAATGGTTAGATCGAAGTTTACATTCGCCAGGTTGAAGTATCGTTCAGGGGACTGGAATGTAGACCAGCGGATGCCCTCCAACGTTTTAAATTCGCTTATTGAGTATACTACTATACCTGTAAACCTTCAGGAAAAAGTTGTTGAGTTGAGCAGCAATGATTTGTTTCAATATCCATTTTGTTATTTAAGCGGGCACAAGCTTGTTCAGTTTGATGGACAGGAAGCAGTCAACTTCAAAAAGTATGTACAGAATGGAGGTTTTGTTTTTGTAGATGATTGCAACCACGATATTGATGGCTTATTCGCAAAATCATTTGAAATACAAATGAGCTCTTCGTTTGGAAACGGTGCGTTAAAGAAAATCCCTAATAATCACGAGTTGTATAGTTCATTCTTCAAGTTTGAGAAAGGCCCTCCAACAACCGGTTTTGAGTTGAATGGCTGGGGTGATGATCTTGTACATGATTATTTAAAAGCAATCATTATCGATGGAAGAATTGGCGTTCTTTATAGCAATAAAGATTATGGCTGCGAATGGGATTATGATTTTAGGAACAAACGTTTTTTGGCTGAGGACAATACGAAGTTTGGAGTTAATATAATTATGTATGCAATGGGGTCGTAGAACATGCCACTTCCACAATAACACCTGGAT
>DASVST010000127.1:0-5513 GCA_036387965.1 Segetibacter sp.
CTGCTAACAAATAAATATTCTATATGTAATTTCTGAAGAACATATTCAACTGCGGCGGATGAACCACCTGTGCCCAAGATCAAAGCCTTTTTATGGTGAGGTTGCAGCAGGGGTAAAAGAGAATTTTCAAAACCAATTACATCTGTATTATAGCCCATTAATTTACCCTCGATTATTCTTATACAATTGCAAGCGTGTATTTTTTGTACCACATCACTAAGCTCATGTAAGAATGGGATGACAGACTTTTTATAAGGAATGGTAACATTTAAACCTTGCAGTTCCGGATCTTTTAGAATTTGATGAAGCTCATCTATTGATTGCAATTGATGAGCTTCATAAATGCAATCCCGCAAGTTTTCAGTAGCAAATTTCTCAGTAAAATATTTCTTAGAAAACGATTGACCCAGCGGATATCCTATGAGCCCATACTTCCGCATTAATCTTTCTTATCTAGGTATAAAAAGAAAGTATCGCCACGTAAACCAATTCGCATTGCTTCAAGCGGAATAACTTCAGATGGTGCAATATTTCCAAGATTAACATTGCAGCCAATCAGCTCAAGAAAATATAATTGTTGGGCTTTTTGCGGAGCCTCCCAAATGATTTTTTCTTCAGGAATTTGCGTTAATATTTCCTGCACTAAGCCTTCTCTTACTTCACCTGATCCGCGATAGATACCTACGTTTCCTGCTTCTCTCGCTTCTGCAATAACATAAGTAGAACCTGCTTCAAGTTCAGCACGCATTAACTCAATCCATTTGTAAGGAGGAATAATATGAGCAGCATCCTTACTACCAACTTCGCTTAGTACTGTTCCATATTTTGTAAGCTTTTCAATATAGCCACACTTTTCAGCATGAGGTATTTCTATAGAGCCATCACTAACCTCCATATACTTCACATCAAAATCCTGGATCAGCTTTATGTAATCCTCAAACTGGTTGCGAATGAGAAATGCTTCAAACAAAGTACCACCAAAATAGACCGGGATTCCCGCAGCCTGGTACAATTCAATTTTTTGCCTAACGTTTGGTGTAACGAAAGCTGTTCCAAAGCCAAGTTTTATTATATCAATATGGGGGCCACCGGAACTTAATAAATTCTCGGCTTCATTAAGACTTAAACCTTTATCCATAACCATTGTAATTCCGTGGTCACGCGGTTTAGCATTACGTTCTGGTATTTGGGTGAGGTTGAAATTCATTCTTAATGTTTAGATTTTCGCAAAAATAAGGATTGACATCCAAACACATTATCACATACACTTGTATGGCATTATTTATGCTAATTTAGAACCATGAAAAACTTTATTCTCTTCTTTATTTTAATGATTGTAGCCGGCAAATCATTTTCTCAAACCGACACCCTTGCTCCATTTCAACAATTTCCTTTTATTCCTCCTTTTAAAATACAACTAACAGATAGCACATGGTTTAGCAAATCTGCTTTATCCAATAAGAAACCAACCTGGGTCATTTACTTCAGCCCCGACTGCGGTCATTGTCAGCAGGAAACAGAAGAGATTCTCAGCAACATAAAATCTTTAAAGAATTTACAAATAGTAATGATTGCGAGCAGGCCCTTTGAAGATGTAAAAAACTTTTATGACTACTATCTGATAAGGCGTTATCCCAACATAAAAATGGGTATTGATGCTGCAAGAATGGTTACGAATTTTTATAAGGTAGAACGTACTCCCTTTAGTGCACTCTATGATAAAAAAGGAGACCTGATTAAGGCCTTTAAAGTAGCCCCTGAATTAAGCGAAATTATTGCCCTTGCAAAATAACTGCAGGTTCTCTCAACTCAACATTCGCTTAAGCTAATTGGAAGATGTAGCGCCAACCCGCCATCAGCAGTTTCTTTGTATTTGCTGTTCATGTCTAATGCGGTATTCCACATGGTAGCAATTACTTTATCTAAAGAAACTTTGGCAAAGTCAGGTGTGCCTTGTAAGGCAAGTTGTGAAGCGGTTATAGCTTTGATAGCTCCCATAGTATTTCTTTCAATACATGGTATTTGAACAAGACCACCAATGGGATCACATGTCATACCAAGGTGATGTTCCATTGCTATTTCTGCAGCCATCAATGCCTGCTTTTGAGTACCACCCATTGCCTCGGTTAACCCTGCAGCAGCCATTGCAGAAGATACACCAACTTCTGCCTGGCATCCACCCATTGCAGCAGAAATAGTTGCACCTTTTTTAAATATACTGCCAACCTCTGACGCAGTAAGTAAGAACCTGATTATCTTCTCATCATCTTCTCCATTACAAAAGCAAATATAATATTGAAGTACAGCGGGAATTACTCCTGCAGCACCGTTCGTTGGCGCTGTCACTACTCTACCAAAAGCTGCATTTTCTTCGTTAACAGCAAGAGCAAAACAACTTACCCAATCAAGTATGTATTGAAAATGGTGACCACCTTTCTTAACGGCTTCTACCCACGAATTATAGTCATCGTACCTGTTTTGTGATGTAAGCCTGTGGTTAAGATCGAAGGCTCGTCGCTTAACGTTTAGACCTCCCGGCAAAATACCTTTTGTATGACAACCACGATACATGCACTCTTTCATCGTTTGCCATATCTGTAATAACCCTGCTTTTGTTTCTGCTTCAGTACGCCATGCATGTTCATTTTCCATTACCACTTCGTGGATAGACAGACCGGTTTTCATACACCAATGCAAAAGATCATCGGCTGTATTTATAGGAAATGGCAAATCAATTTCCATTGTTGAAGCAGCATCTTCACCTTCCTTTATTACAAAACCCCCACCTATTGAAAAATATGTTTCACTCCACTGCTCACCATTTTCCATCATCACCAGAAACGTCATTCCATTTGGGTGAAATGGCAGTGTATCTAAAAAGAGAAACTGCATTTTATGTTGCGGATCAAAAGGAATTTGCTTTTTACCACCAAGATGTAAGGTCTTGTTTGTTACGATATCACTTGTCTTTCCATTAATGCTATTTACATCAATTGTTACAGGATCTTCTCCACGCAAACCCATTAATACGGCTATATCCGTTCCGTGGCCTTTACCTGTTTTTGCAAGAGATCCATAAAGTAAAACAGTGAGATCGGCGACCTGTTCTATACCTCCTTTGGTGGCAATAGTATCCAGGCAGCGTAATGCTGCTTTCCATGGACCTAAAGTATGAGAACTTGATGGCCCCACTCCTATTTTAAACATATCGAAAACCGATATGGCCTCGTGTGGCATAGAAAAGATTGAAGTTCAAAATTAGACTTGTTGCAACATATTAGGTGTTTTGTTTTACAAGGCTTAACAGATCTTTTAATTACCGCAATCACCTGCTTACCTTTTAGATCATCAATAGAATAGATGTGTTATTTGTGCTGAGGAAACTTTTATTACCGCTTCACCTAATCAATGATCAGTTAATATGAAGGTTTCTTTGCTTTTGCAAAACTTTTTGCTTTGATGATTGTTCCTACACTTAATCAATTTTTCCAAAATCATCCCATATAATCATTATCAATTAATTTTATAACTAAAAAACATTTTATGACACGTAATGCAACGGCAGTTTGGAATGGTTCAGGTAAAGAAGGTACCGGTAATCTGAGTACACAAAGTACCGTATTAAACAAGTCTCAATACTCTTATAAGTCGAGGTTTGAAGAAGGTGTTGGAACCAACCCTGAAGAGTTGATGGCTGCGGCACATGCAGGATGCTTTTCGATGAAGCTAAGCTTTGTTTTAGGCGCTGCGGGCTTTACACCTGATAGTATAGAAACCAGTTGTGATATTACTTTAGATAATGGAGCAATTACAACTTCACACTTAAAAGTAAGAGCAACTGTACCAGGAATAAGTGCAGATCAATTTAAAGAATGCGCTGAGGATGCTAAGGCAAATTGCCCGGTAAGTAAAGCTTATAATGTAGAAACGACGCTCGATGCTTCTCTCGCATAAAACAATAAAGCGACTGCAATAAATTTGTGCAGTCGCTTTATTTTGTATTATATACTAATTGATAACGTAAGTGACTTTGATACATGTCTCCAAGAAGCGGCACCGGTTTTCTTCCCGGTTTACTGGCTGAAGTTTTGGTTTATAAGTTGTTAAGACAATCAGATAATAATTAGAAATGGGTAACTCAAAGCGTGAGTGAACACAGAATAAAGAAGATAAGATTATAGATAAGTTGTGGCTGGAAGTCAAAGCTGAGTAAACTTCTGCCGTACAAGTGTGCGACCCTTCGGCAGGCTCAGGATAAACTTCACTATGACACTATGGAAAGCATATGCCGTTGGCAAGAAGAAATATCAATCGTCAAGCATTTGGCTCAATGCCAAAAGCTCATCATATTTATACCTGTTTTTTTCATCTTTAAAACACTTGGCAAGCTCTTCAAGTTGCGTTTGTATAATGCGCTTGTGTGTCATTGGTTTAAAGTAGAAAGGTGTTAGCGGCACAGAAATTCTTTTGAAGTAGGATTCAATATCCTTGTGGGTAAAAATTTGGCCGCTGATGGCATCTATGTAAAAATGTATTTTATTCTGTGGGTTTTGATTTTCGCTTTGCTCGTAATCGTTGTGAAAAAATGCAAGTATAAATTGCTGGGGAATGTTGATAGCCTTTACATTAATGTCGAGTAAGCCACAAAGTAGCAGGTACAAAATACCGTTGCTTAATGTGTTTCCTTTTTTGCTTTCTATAACCTTGTGTATGAAAAAATCATCGGGATTTTTGTAACCTACTTCAACACCTTTTAGGTTATAATAATTGTAAACAATACTCGATATAACATTCGCCTGTTCTAATGGGGTAAGAAAGCTATTTAATTCAAGCCACACATTTCTTCTTATTCTTTCGAGCTCTTGCAGTACAGGTGCGGTAACAAGTTCGGGATATTGAAATTTTGCGACCAACAACGATCCGAAGAGCAGATCGTGGTAAGGATTATCTTTCCAACTGGTAAAGTCATTTACAAGATCGTTATAATGCAACTTGTGAATCAGCATTTCTATTCTGTCCTGCACATCTTCACTTGGTGTGTTTTCCCAAAGATTTTCAAGGTTTGGAATTATTCCGCGACCATAATCAACAATGCGACTCGAGACTGTACTAAACACTTCCTGGTCGGGATCATCGATCAAAGTAAGAAGGGCTGATATTTCTCTTGTTTCATGCATAAGTAGGGTGTTAGAATTTAAACAAGATGCATTGGTTTTTAAATATTCATATCCAAATCAACAAAAAGTTTAATTAAAACTTTCAAATAGTTATTAAGCTATGTGCATTACCCAAACACAAGAAAAATCGTACCGCTTTTTATTAAGATGCAGCAACTAAAAAATAGGTTGCCAAATAAAAAAAGCTGCCTCAAATAAGGCAGCAGCGGTTTGGCAGAAAATAAGATTGTGGTTATTATTTCTTTTCTACTTCTTTTTTTCCTTTCCTTGCCAATAATGACGTTCCTACCAACCATCCTACTACGAATCCAGAAATTACGCCTGCAACAATAGCGG